>NZ_QRKO01000015.1:0-49429 GCF_003471985.1 Collinsella sp. AM15-2
CTCCTGGGTCATCGGCGAGGGGCACAACTTCGTCAAGACCATGAAGGCGCTCTCCGACCGCGTCGCCGACCCGGACGACAAGCTCGAGCAGGTCACCGTCGTGGACGATCAGCTGGGCCGCCTGACCTTCACGCGCGACATGGCCGAGGCCATCTTCCACGTGCTGGGGACGCACGCCCCCTACGGCACCTACGACTGCACCGGCTCCGGCGCCGTGAAGAGCTGGGCGGACATCGCCCGCGCCGTCTTCGAGGCCGCCAACGGCAACGGGGGCAAGGTCGTGCCGGTGTCGACCGCCGACTACTACGCGAATGCCGCCGGCCCCGTCGCCCCGCGCCCGGTCCACTCCGCGCTCGACCTGTCCAAGCTCGAGTCGACCGGCTTCCACATGCCCGACTGGGAGGATGAGCTGGAAGAATACCTGTTTGGCTCTTCTGAAAAAGCAAATATGGAGCAGCTGTGAAAGTACTGATGCAGACCCGCCAAAACGTTTTTGATCTAGCGGGCGGTGACACGACACAACTTGTAAAGACGAAGGAGGCCCTTGAATCAAAGGGTATTGATGTCGACCTGTCCTTGGACTTGCGACCCGATGTTTCTGGATACGATGTGGTCCACTTGTTCAACCTCACGCGGGTCCAGGAAACTTTCATCCAGTCGAAAAACGCCAAGGAGGCCGGAAAGCCTGTCGTGCTCTCCACGATTTACTGGCCGACTGACAGCTTCGAAAAAAGCGCAGCAAACGGCCTGAGAGGTTTTTTGGGAAAACATCTTAGCGTCGATGGAATGGAGCGCCTCAAGGCCTTCGGAAAGTACGTCTTGCGCGGGGAGCGCAGCGAGGGTGCACGCTACCTTATGACACATAGCTTCCAAAAGATGCAGCTCGAGATATTGGACAACTGCGATGTGTTCCTGCCAAATGCAAAGACCGAGATGGACCAGATAGCGGCTCATCTCGGCTTTCGCACCGACAACTATGTGGTCGTCCCCAATGCCGTCGACGTCGCGAGCATTAAGGCCGCGAAAGAGGTTGAATCAACGGGGTACGAGCGATTCAGTGGATGGATTGTTTGCATCGGCCGCATCGACATTCGCAAGAACCAGCTCAACCTAATCAAGGCGGTGGAGGGGTCGGATTACAAGGTCGTCTTTGTGGGAAAGAAGTCTCCCGGGCATATCGAGTATGCGAACAAGGTTGTGTCGGAGATAGAAGCCAATCCGAACATGGAATGGATCGAGCAAATTCCCAACGAAGACATCTACAAGCTGTGCCGCGAGTGCCGTGTGAGCGTGTTGCCTAGTTGGTTCGAGACGCCGGGCCTCGTGAGTCTGGAGGCAGCCGCTATGGGGTGCAATATCGTGGTATCTCCCAAAGGAACGACGCGGGATTATTTCGGTGACAGCGCGTTTTATTGCGATGTCAGCAGCCCTTCCTCCATCAGGGCTGCGCTGGATGAGGCTTACGCCTTCAATTACGACGAGGTTTTCGGCCGAAAGGTAATTACGGAATACACGTGGGAGAAGGCTGCTGAGAAAACTCTCGACGGCTATCAACTTGCTTTGAAAGGCTGATATGAAAAAAGTTATGCTCGTCTTCGGCACTCGCCCGGAGGCCATTAAGATGTGCCCGCTCGTGAACGAGCTGAGGGCGCGCCCCGACGAGTTCGACACGGTGGTGACGGTCACCGGTCAGCACCGTGAGATGCTGGACCAGGTGCTTCGCGTGTTCGACGTCAAACCCGCCTACGACCTGGCCGTCATGAAGCCGGGACAGACTCTGTTCGACGTTACGTGCGACGTGCTGCTCAAGCTCAAGGCGGTCCTCGAGGACGAGAAGCCCGATGTCGTGCTCGTACACGGCGATACCACGACCAGCTTCGCCGCTGCGCTCGCGTGCTTCTACCTGCAGATCCCTGTGGGCCACGTTGAGGCGGGCCTGCGCACGCACGACATCTTCAGCCCCTGGCCGGAGGAGTTCAACCGTCAGGCGGTCGACATCGTGAGCGAGTACTATTTCGCCCCCACTGAGGCCAGCAAGAAGAACCTTCTGGACGAGGGCAAGCCGGAGTCGAAGATCTGGGTTACCGGCAACACGGGAATCGACGCCCTTCGCACCACCGTTCGCGATGGCTATACCCACCACGAGCTCGAGTGGGCGGAGGGCTCCCGCCTCATCCTCATCACGGCGCACCGTCGCGAGAACCTGGGCGAGCCCATGCACCGCATGTTTCGCGCCATCCGCCGCGTGATGGAGGAGCACCCCGACACCAAGGCGATCTACCCCATCCACATGAACCCGCTCGTCCGCAAGGCGGCGCACGAGGAGCTTGACGGCTTCGACCGGCTGCATATCATCGACCCGCTCGAGGTTCTCGACTTCCACAACTTCATGGCCGTCAGCCACATCATCCTCACCGACTCGGGCGGCATCCAGGAGGAGGCCCCGAGCCTGGGCAAGCCCGTGCTCGTCATGCGCGACACCACCGAGCGTCCCGAGGGCGTGGCAGCAGGCACGCTGAAGCTCGTCGGCACCGAGGAGGAGGCCATCTACCGCGAGTTCAGTAGGCTTCTTTGCGACGACGAGGAGTACGTCGCCATGTCCCGCGCCTCCAATCCCTACGGCGACGGACATGCGAGCGAGCGGATCGCGGAAGCTTTGGGTCGTTCTTCTCTCGAGGCTGGAATACGTGATGGTGAACGTCGATGAATCTTTATAATTGCGGACAAATCAACGAGAAGCTTAAAGGTTTGTTTTGGAAACTCCCGTTGAGCGCTGAATTTAAAGAAAACCTCAGAGTCAGGCGTTATGAGCGTATTCTCGTACGCGAAGCGGCAGCCGATGCGGGCTCCTTGCGTATTGTGGCTGATAATGACCTTTTGAGCTCTTACGCCGAGTATGTCCTAGAAAGTTATGATGCGCGTGCCGAGGGCTATGTCGGCTATCGAAGGCATGATGAGGCTAAGTCGGACGTGCTGTTGGTGGCATATTATTTGACGCAATTCCACCCCAATGCTCAAAATGACTCCTGGTGGGGACGAGGAACCACTGAGTGGAACAATGTTTGCAAGGCCGTCCCTCAGTTCACGGGGCATTATCAGCCAAGGAAGCCCGGCGAGCTCGGCTATTACGATTTGCGCTTGAAATGCAATATGCAAAGGCAGATTGAGCTTGCGAAGAATTATGGCGTAGGAGCTTTCTGTTTTTACTACTACTGGTTCGATGGTGGTCAGAGACTTCTCGAAGGACCTTTAGATATGTTTCTGGATGACTCAAACCTTGACATGCCTTTCTTTTATTGCTGGGCGAATGAAAACTGGACAAAGCGATTCAGCGGTACGAGCAACGATGTCTTGATGGAGATCACCCAGAGTTCCGAGAACTACACCGCCTTCATGAGGGATGTTGTCCATGATTTCAGCGATGAGCGATATCTCCGAATAGACGGCAAGCCCGTCCTATCCGTGTATCGCCCGTCGCTTATTCGAGATCCGGAGCATGTGATTTCTGAGTGGCGCCGCATTTGTAAGGACGAATGCGGCTCAGAACCCTATCTTATTGCCGTGCAAGAGCGTGATACCAACATTGATTGGTCGGCAGTTGGCTTTGATGCCGAGAGCGAGTTCCAACCCAAGCAGGTGCAGCACAACTGTCGCAACATAACCAAACAGGTGCGTCCGTTGCGCGAAGATTTCGGCGGCACCGTCTATGACTATGCGGATTTGGTCGAGAATAAGCGATATGCGACTTGGAGCCGCGATAAGAAGGTCTATCCCGCCGTTATGCCCATGTGGGACAACACGGCCCGAAGGAATCACAGAGGAACGATTTTTCACGGGAGCACGCCTGAGCTATATGGACGATGGCTTGCGGACACGATTGACGAGGTGCGCCGTAGGCGCGACTTAGACAAGAAGATGGTCTTTCTAAACGCTTGGAACGAGTGGGGAGAAGGTGCCTACCTGGAACCTGATTCACTGTGGGGGTATGCATATCTTGATGCGACATTGCGGGCCATCATGCAGGATGGGCCAAACGAATGAAAAAGAAGAAACTGTTCATTGCCATAACGCTTTCGAACTATCTTATTGACCGTACGGGTACGCCGAAGGTCGTTATGAGTCATCAGGTTGCTGCCAATGACGCTGGCATCAAGTATGTTGCCTTATTTCCCATTGGCGGTTCTTCTAAATTTACAAAGAGGCTTTTCAGCAACTCATTCGGTGTGATATGCGATGGTAAGTTCGCAGGAGTTTTCAGCCTTGAAGCTTTCTTGGCTAGGGTAGGACGTTTGCTCGATGGCGAGTATGAACTGGGATGCATTTACATCCATCACTTCATGGGATGGAACCTTGAATCGATTGCTGGCATAGTATCTTCGTATCCTAAGGTCCAGCTGGTCGTATATGTGCATGACTACTACCTGTGCTGCACAAACTATAATTTGATACAGGACAGTACACAATTATGCGGATCTGCTAGATTAGGCGACGCACAATGCGTGGGATGTGCCTATTACGCTGACAGCATTATTCGTGAAGATTGCATCTGGAGGCTTCTGCACAACGAGCTTCATCGCATAGTATTTGCTTGCCCTTCAAGCGTTGTCGAAAGAATGGTGCAATCTTTCCATCCGGAAGCAAAGGGGCATTGCACGGTAATTCCACATCAAAGATACGTCGGGGTTTATCTTGACAACAAGGAGATGCTTCCTCCCAATCATGCGATCAAAGTTGCATATCTTGGGAAACAACAGTCTATAAAAGGCTGGGACTGTTGGTGTCGCCTTGTTGACGCGTTTCGTGGCCAGGGAAAATATGAATTCGTTGTGTTCAACAACGAGACGAAGCCTTTACCTAGCGGAATGAGACGGGTCTTCGTCGAATTTTCACCAGGAAAACCCAATGCTATGATTGACGAGCTGCGACGCGAGAATGTGGACGCTGCTTTACTTTGGTCTCAATGCCTAGAGACGTATTCGTACACCTGCATGGAGGCATATGCCTCAAATGCTTTTATCATCACTTGTCCATCAAGCGGTAACATAGCTGAGTTTGTGAGTATGACGCATTGTGGCCAGGTTCTTTCTTCGGAGCAGGAGCTGAGCCAGCTGCTCGACGAGCCTGATAAGTTGCTGGATTTGTTGAACGGGTTCCGCGCTAATCACGATGGGGGCGCGATGGCCCTCGCGACCAATGACGCATTCATTGCTTTGGCGAAACCGAGCATGCCGACTGCGCAAAATGCCGTCGAAAATGAGAGGCAATGCCGAACCTACAGATTCCGGCTAGACAATTGCTTCTCTTTGCCGCTGCGTATTTTCTATTCATGTCGGGAGCGAAAAAAAATCGAGGCTGCAAATTCACGGAAACGTAAACAAGAGTTCGCCATATGAGTATTCTTGAGAAAAAAACAGGGTCGGGGATAGATGCACTGATAATCAGTCTGATTATGGCTAAGGTTTTTCTGCTTGAATACCTTGGTATGGCCGGAATCGTAAATAACGTTATCTTTCTTCTCATTGGAGTTCGCCTTATCTTCAGTGGCTGGAAGATTCCGAAGAAGCTGCTTTTCCTCGTCTGCCTAATTACGATGCTCCTTGTTTTGAGTTACTCTGCTGGGAGCATAGTTCCCGGTAAGACCTCATACAACCTTAAAGCCATACAGACCTTCTTTTTCTATGCGCTCTTCATCGTGATGCTGAAGACCAACGGGTCAGATTTGCTGGATTTCGGCAAGCGGCGATGGATTGTTTTCTTTAACGTTGTCTATGCCGTCAACTGTATAGTTATCCTAATTCAGGTCTATTACCCATATTCTCTTATGGCGGCCGCCCCCATGACGGGCCAAATTCCCTTCTATGAAGACCTGATTTCAGGTCTTTTCATGTATGCTTCGACCCATGCCGTTGCGTTGTTCTCGTGCTTCGTTTTGCTCATTGATTTGAACAGCATACGGGATGGAAGCGGGGAGTTGCGAATCCCCGTCGTTTGTTGCGCGGCGGCGGTTCTTGCTAGCTCACTTGGTATTGCCGCCTTGAACGACAACAAGGCCTTGTTCGCCTTGATGCCCATCGTTCTTCTGCTTTTCTATGCCGAAGGTTTGTCATCGATCAATTTCATGAGAATCGCCAAGGGCCTGATGTTTCTTGCTGTCCTGCTGGGAATTGTCTTCTTGCTGTACATATGCAATTCATCGTTCGCAAACTTTTTTGATGACAATGTCCTGTCGTTATTTGACCTTGTGGAAAGCTCTAGTTCGATAGGAACCGATGCGGTGGGCAGTGGAGAGAGAATTGCAATAATCGGTTATGCTTTAAATTTGGCGTCAAGCTGGCTTTTTGGTATCGGTTTGGGCGCAGCAACATTCCACGAGGGCGCTTTCTGCGGGTTTACTCATTTCGGCCAAGCTGATTTTGGATCGCTGGTCATCCTTCTGGGCGTTTGGTTCCTTATTGCCCTGTTTGCTTTCTATGTCTTCTGCGTGTCTTGCGGGTGTCGGGGGCGCAGACCATACGTTCTTTATCTTTCCCTTGTTGCGCTTGCGGCAACTGCGACAATCTACACTCAGTGTTTTACGAGGGCAAATAATGCCTTGCTGTTCTTGCTTATAGGGCTTGCGCTCGTCGAAAGGTGGAAGTCCATTGCTCAGAGTACGTCGACCCTTTCTAAGGAGTGACTGGTAATATGAAGGTCGGGATTGTTACTTTTACATTTGGGGACAATTATGGTCAGCGTCTGCAGAATTATGCTGTTCAGGAGCTGCTTCAAAGAAGGGGAGCGGATGCGAGCACGATTCGCCAAAGCGAGCCACGTTGCAGCCTAAAGCACCAGGTTAAAGTTTTTCTTGTCGATAGCTTCGCTGGTAAGAGGGGGGCCAAACGAGCGAGGCATTCAGCGTTTCTTCGATTCGATGAGGAACATATTAAATATGAGCCGAATTATTCTTTGCCGGATTTCCCGCCGAGAAAATCCGATGGTTTCGACGCTTTTGTAGCGGGAAGCGATCAGATTTGGTCCCCTTACATTCCTGATAGCAATGGTGCTATGTTTCTTTGCTTTGCCGAAAGTGTCAAGAGAGTGTCTCTCTCGGCTAGCATTTCTGCACCTGAGCTGCCCATGGCGAAAAAAAGCGCATACAGGGAAAGACTCGCTGCGTTTGATTTCATATCGGTTAGGGAGAAGAACGCCGCAAGATTGATTAAGGAATGCGCTGGGTTGGACGCGGAGGTTTTGATCGATCCAACCCTTATGCTTGACGCTGCAGATTGGGATAAACTCGCCGAAGCGCCTGCGGCTTTACTTCCTAGGCGCTATGCCCTGAAGTACTTTCTCGGTAGTGATTCTCCCAAGGTTGCGATGTTCGACGAATATTGCAAACGAGCGGGATTGGAGGTCGTAGATCTTCTGGGGGATCCTCGGTTCTTTGCCTGTGGACCTTCTGAGTTCATCTACCTCATAAGGAACTCTTCGCTTGTTGCTACTGATTCTTACCACGGAAGCATCTTTACGCTCCTATATCGTAAGCCGCTTCTGATGTTCGAACGCGCAGGTTCGCAATTCGACATGAGCGATCGGTTCGATACCTTGGCTGAGAAGCTTGGCCTAGGTAATTGGCGTGAAGCAAATTGGAATTACCTCGAAAGCGGGGAGCCAAAATCCTTTGATGTTGAGGATAAGCTTCGAATTGAGCGCGCAAAATTCGATTCGTTCCTTAATCGATCCCTGTTCAGCAAATCGAGAAAAGAAATTGTCTATCATGGTTAGCCAACGTAAGACCGGTGCGATACTCGGCTATGCAAACATCATAGTCAAGAACCTTGTCAACCTCGTCTATACGCCCATGCTGCTGGCATTCGTGGGCCAGGCTGACTACGGCGTATACCAGACGTCCAACTCGTTCGTATTCTCGCTTACACTTCTAACCTTCGGCTTTTCCGAGGCCTACATCCGCTTCTATACGCAGGAACGAGCGAAGGGTAGCGAGGGCGACATTCGCAGGCTCAACGGCATGTATCTCATGCTTTACATTGCGGTCTGTGTCGTGGCCCTTGCGCTGGGCCTACTCTTTTCTGCTAATGTTGGGACATTTTTCTCAGATAGTTTCACGGACAACCAGGTGGGACTCGCGGGTAAGCTCATGGTGATAATGTCGTTCAACGTCGCCGTGACGCTTTTTTCAACCGTCTTCGATGCGTACATTCTTGCCCATGAACAGTTCAAGTTTCAACAGTCGAGGCAGATGTTCACAACTTTGGCGACTCCTGGCGTGGCTTTCGTGCTGCTCAATCTTGGGATGGGGACGGCGGGCGTTGCGACGGCGCAGCTTGCAGTTACATTGACACTGTTGGTTCTGAACGCCAGGTTCGCAGTCTTAAAGCTTGGCATGAGATTTGATGTTTTCCACTTTGACGGGTCTCTCTTCCTCTCGATTGCCGCGTTCAGCGCGTGGATATTTGGTAATCAGATTTGTGAACTGGTTAACCAGAGTGTTCCAAATATGTTACTTGGCGCTCTTACGAGTGCCGTCACCGTATCAGTGTTTGCAATTTCAATTCAAGTTCGTAGCGTCTTCGTTTCCCTTTCAACGGTGATGTCGAATGTCTTTGTTCCAATGATCAATCGTATCGTAGCCACAAGCGATGACAACACTAAACTCACCCGACTCATGACGCGCGTGGGACGCTACCAGATGTTCCTATTCTGCTGGGTGTACTGTGGATTCGTCCTTCTCGGGCGCTTCTTCATTGCCAAGTGGGCGGGCGAGGGCTTCATGGACGCGTACTGGCTTATCTGCGCCATGGCGCTGCCACTGGGAATTCCTCTGTGTCAGAACACAGGAATCGAGATTCAGCGCGCCAAGAACAAGCACAAGGCTCGCTCCGTCGTTTATCTCTGCACGGCGGGCATCAACGTTGTGTTCACTTGGGCTATGTCACCTGTTCTGGGTTATTGGGCTCCGGCCATCGCCTACATTCTGAGCATTTCGTTGGGTAACGGCCTCTTTATGAACTGGTATTACCAGAAAAGGATTGGGCTCGATATGGTTTTCTACTGGCGCCGCAACCTTCCCGTGCTGTTGGTCTCCGCTTGCGTCCTCGCAGCATGCCTGCTGGGATCAGCCTTCGTGCCCGTCACTGGATGGGCGTTGTTCCTCTGCTGGGGTGCTGTCTACACCGTCCAGTTCATGGCCGCTATGTGGGCGTTCGTACTCGATGCCGACGAGAAGAACATGCTCGCTGCTCGCCTGCCGTTCCTTCGTTAGGAGTTCGCTGTGTCTTATGACGAGATGAAGATATCCAAGCTCGGCGATGCCTGTTGTGGCTGTGGTGCATGTGCCGCGAAGTGCCCTAAGTCGTGCATCTCCATGCAGGAGGATAAGTTTGGCTTCCTACATCCCGTTATCGATGCAGGCGCCTGTGTGGGGTGCCATGCGTGCGAGTCGGTATGTCCCGCGCTTGGCGGGGGCAAGTGCGACGAAGCTCTCGGGATCCGCTGGGCCAAGGGCAAGTCCAGTGAGCTGTTGGAGGCTTCCTCTAGCGGCGGCATCTTTGGCCTCCTGGCCGAAAGTGTGATTGCGGACGGTGGTGTCGTCTGCGGAGCCGCCTGGGCCGACGGTTGTCGCCGCGTCGAGCATGTTCTGGTCGAGGATGCTGCCTCTCTCGATTGCGTCATGCGATCCAAGTACGTCCAGAGTTGCGTCGACAGGGAGGTCTACGTGGGGATTCGCGATTCAATCCTCTCGGGTCGCCGTGTGCTCTTCGCCGGTACGGCGTGTCAGATCGTGGGCCTCAAGCGCTATCTGGGAAAAACGGGGGAGAGCGGCCTGCTCCTGACCGTCGACGTCATCTGCCACGGCGTCCCGGCGCCGCGCCTCTGGTCGGATTGGATTGACTACAAAAATGCGCTCCGTGGTTCGAACGTCTCTGACGTCAATATGCGGAGTAAGACAGCCGGATGGCTGTCTTACTCCGCTATGTATGAGTACATAGCGGAGAAAGACCCATTCTCTTCCTGCGAGTCCACCATTTTCAATCAAGACTGGTACATGAAAGCGTTTCTGGCCAATGCGTCGCTGAGGCCCTCGTGCTTCGTGTGTCCTGCCAAGAGGGGCTGCGGCTCCGATATCACCCTAGGTGACTTCTGGGGATTCCAGGGCATCCATCCCGAAGTCGATTATTCTAAGGGCGTTTCCGCTGTGATTTGCAACACCGAGAAAGGCGTTGCTGCCTTTGAGACAGTCGCGGATCTGGTTGATTGCGGCGATGCGACCATCGAACAGGTTCTCGCCGGCAACCCCAGCTTGGTCAAATCGGTTGCCCCGTATGAGAAACGCGACGAGTTTATGGAAGATCTTGCTTCAGGAATGGATATCGAGGAGTTGATGTCCAAGTATGACTTCAGGCCCTCTCTCGGACAGAGGCTCCACAATAAAGTTGCTTTAATTAAGCACCATTTAGCTAAGCCTATAAAAACTCTATTGAGGTAATTTTATTCAGCTTTTCCTGCATGTTGATCCGAGTTGGTGGGCCAGGCGTGGAGATGGTATGGGTGAAACGGCTGCTTTTAACATCATTTACTTGACTATTCGTGATTAAAGTATTTGATGCATTGGGTTCGAGTTTTCGAATTATTTTATGAGGGTTCCTTGATTATCCATATAGATGACAAAGATTTGTCAAACATTCTGCTCAGAAGGTCTGGTGATCTAGGAGATTTTAAGGCTTGGGATGCTGTCGGCTTAGTTCTCGGCGGATTTGTTGACTCTATATCCATATTTTTCTCCGATGTTAGTGGGTACATTAAAGGGGCTGTCGGGGTAATTGGTTTAGTTTTAATTCTGCGCGGTTTATTCCTTATATATAAGTCAGTCTTCCATCCTTATTCCGTGGATGATTTAAATAGAGAGATTCTTCAGGCTAAGCGTATTGAAATTAATAGCTCTCTTATTGCTCTGGTTGATGGGAACTATGAGTTTGGGACTAGGTTTCTTTTATATCATGATGATGGCTGGGACTGCGATTTTCTACCTAATCATAGAGGGGATGCTATCGGGGCAGGAGAATATGAAAGACAGGCGCTATCAGCTTCCTTATATAGAGGCTTTGGTATAACCATTAACCCTTCGGACATTTCTTTTGTTACCGAGTGCGATTCTAATAAACGGTCGACAGAGCATGATGGCGAACTTCGCTATTATCACTATCGTTTATACACGGCTGTCCTCTCTAATTTATCTCCAAATTGGAGAGAGTCCAGTTTCATTTCTCACAATAATCGACGTTGTCGGTGGATGACCATAGACGAAATGAGCAGTGATAGGCGTATAAGTGAAATTAATAGTGATGTCATCGCGTTGCTTAAAAATAATTTTTCCTAAGAGTCGAATTCGATAAAGCCAAACAGTCTTGATGCGCTTCTTTGCAACTTACCCGGCATCTAGCAGGCCGTGCGCTATATTGTCGCGACCGTAGCGACATCTTTGGCTCAGAAATGTGCGCTCCATCCAGGGCGTCATGAAGCGCGTGAAGGCCAAGGGTATGCCCGTGATGGTCTATGAGGTCAGGCACGATTTTGAGGCCTTAAAGCCGGCTGTGACGTGATAGTGGCCAACCGCTGGAACGACGAGCTCGCGGACGTGGCGGACAGGGTGAACATGAGAAATCTGTTTAAGAAGGGTTAGTCATCATATGGCTTCTATAAGGCGACCTGTTATTAGCCGCGTGGATGAAGAACCGACTTCATTTGCGATTCAGTCTGCTTTCGATAGAAATTCGCTAAGCAGAAAGGAAGATATTGCCATTTTCCTAAAAATGTTGCTCATGGTTAAACCACCTTATACTTTTATAGTGGATTCGCCTTGGGGAACGGGTAAGACTTTTTTCGTAAAACAAATTGAATGGATTCTTAAAAGTCTCAATCCGGCTTTTGGTGCTAATTGCATTGAATTGGGTTCTCAATTCAATGAGATATTGAAAGATGACGATATCTGCCATTTTGTTCCTTTGTATTTTAATGCATGGGAGAACGATCATTTTGAAGATCCGATTCTTCCTCTCCTGGCTTCCTTTTCCGAATCTATTGATGAGAGTTGCGTAGACACATCATTAAATATTCCGCTGTTAATTTCAGAAATCATCAACTGTTTTCTTGCAATTCACAATATTGATATTGATATTAAAAATCTATCCAACTGTTTCGATGAAAAGGATTTTCTAGAAGATTATAGGGCACGGACTGAGCTACGGCAGAAGTTAAATCGGCTTATATCGAGTTTAATTCCGAGAGTTGCAAGATTTGCCATTCTATTTATCGACGATTAAGATCGCTGTAGGCCTGAATTTGCTATTCGTTTTTTAGAGCAGACAAAAGCCATATTTCAACTTCCAAATGTAATCGTTGTTTATTCTACGGATATTGTTCAGCTTTCCCGTTCACTTGAAGGGGTCTATGGTTCTCATTTTTCTGGCAGGGCCTATCTAGAACGTTTCTATGATAAGCGTATAGAGCTTCAACGCATTATGCCTTTGGATTACTTAGAGTTTAAGGGGCTAAGAGTTAACAGGGGTCATCCGTTTATCGATATAATCGGAGAATTACTTGACTATAAAAACGCATCTTGTCGTGCTTTAAACAGATTGTTCGATCAAATTAGATCCATTTTTGAATTCATATATATTTCACCCTTTTATTCCTATAGAACCGCTGAAGTCTTTCCGAAGTTCGCGCTTCTTCCGGTTTTGATAGTGCTCTCTTATTATGAACCCGAACAATGGTATGAGGTTAAATGCGGCCGCTCATTCTCTTGTGTTTACAATTTGGCGAGCCATAGTGAACGTTTTATAAACCAGCTAGATTCTTCGATTATTGAAATTAATGAATCCACGTCGGACGAATCTCTTATTTCAGAGAAGAGTCGTCGAGCTTTTGTAGAGGGGGTATGCGCTTTAATTTATATCGGGAAATTAAATGACCCTCGAGTTGAAGCTGTAAATAAAGGGAGTTTTCTGTTCGCTAATACTTTTGCAGATGTGTTTTTTACCCTAAGGGTGCAAGACTAGCTCTTAGATTGAATAAAAAAGGCGTGCGTTACATATTTTAACAATGTATCTGTTTGAGGTGCCGTCAAGATTCTTTCGTAAATTGACGCATTTTGTCTCGTCCCCGTCTGGCCGCACACCGGAGAGCACGTGTTCCTTGAGTCGGGACAAGAAATCGCGCCAGGACTCCGCGGACTTGGTTTACCCCTCGGAGTCGTAGATGGGCTCCCGGTCGCCGACGGAGTTGACGCTGTTGGCGACCAGCAAGGCCATGTTCTCGTGGGACCTTACCCAGCTGCATTTGAGATAGCTGCCATTGATGAAAACTTAGCGGTTGCCGCCAAGTCGAATCCATTTCCAAGAATAATTAGTTGGTGCATTATTTCAATCCTTTCCTCGTATTGAACTGTGTGAATGGCTTTCTAGGTTTTTACCCGAATTCTAATGGTTTAGATAACGGGTGACGTCTCACCTACCCCAAGCTTCGGTAGGTCGCGTCAGCCATCAGGATATTGCCTGCCACCCTTGTGGTCGGCTCCCGTCTGTCGCGCTCCTGGTTGACCCGGAAGAGCTAGACGTACCAGTCGAGGTAGGCCTGCAGGTTCCTGTGCGACATCCCCGTGAACCGTCACAGGTAGCGCTTGGGCCAGGAGCACAGGCCGTTCACCATCTCCATCCGATTTAGGTATACCGAGTCGTTGACTCGGCCCTATGTGCCTCGCTCTCGAGCCCGCCGTCCCTGACCAGCGCGTTATGCGCCCTCTCCGGGTCGTGGATCAGCAGTGCCCCGGGCGCTATCCTGCCGCCCATGGGCTCCCTCATGCGCGCCGAGCTGGGCTTGCCGTGGCCGCAGACGACCGCGACGAGGTTCTTGCGCAAGTCGATGTCGACGCAGATGCAGAGCATCTGGCGGGATGGGCCGCGCATGCGAGCCTGCCCTTAGCCCTTGGAGGGATCCGTGTTGTTGATGCAGGTCTCGTCCACCCAGACGGTGTCGCGCGGCACGATCCGATCCTGGTAGCCGGACACCGTGGCGAGCACGCGGTGCCGCCACTCGAGGGCGGTCTTGTGGGTGACGCCGCACAGCTCGGCCGCGCACTCGACGGGGACGTTGTGTCGCATGAGCCTGATGAAGAAGACCCAGGTGGCGAGGGGCTTTCGGCAGTGCTCGAGGACGGTGCCGGTGAGGGAGGTGAACCTCCTGCCGCAGGAGCGGCATCGCCATCTCGGGACCCCGGCCGCGGTGGACCCGTCCCTCCAGGCGCCGCGCGCGCCGAAACCCGGGCACTTCGGGTCCGGCCGATAGGGCGCGGCGGCCTCGGCAAGCGTGCCGACGCCGACCTCATCGCGGCAGCGCCTCTCGTCGACGGCTTCTCTGAGCAGCATGAACTCGTCGGCGGCAAGGCCCGCCACGAGCGCCCTGAAGGGGTTCGCTCTTCCCATATGGATCTGTCCCATCCGCCCGAACGCCCACCTGGAGGGATTGTCGCCAAACAAAGATCCGGGTGGGCGCTCGGGCAAATTCTCTGTTTGGCTGGGAAGTTGATAATCAAGGTGGCTGGGAAGAGCATGGCATTCGGGGACCTTGCGGCCCCCGAATCATCAGCTGTTATCTAAACTGTTATCTCATAAGTCCACCAACAGGAATAGAATTGCATCATCATGAATATGGTTGCTTAAGGAGATGCTTTAATGCCCGGATTGTTCGCGATGCACTCACTTGTTGTCTATAGGCTTTGGGCAAATACCTATAGACACAAGGAGGAAAGACTTGATGTCTCGAATTACGGCAACAAACCTTTACTAGACTACATTTTTAGCTTTGTTAATGACAATAACGCGCCGTTTCAAGTAAATGAAGGTGAACGGTTCATTCAGTTCGATTCTTATAGGCAAATAAATGACAGTGTTTTAATCAATCTAAAATCTGGTCGCGCGGGACTTCATGTTGATGTCGTTGACACAAGAACAATGACCGATAGTGGAATTTCCTACACAGAGGAAATGGCCGGTATGGTCCCTTCTAGGCTACTCATTAAATGTACTCCTGGATTAGGCTATGCGCTGATTGGGATTGAATCAGTTCCGAATGGCGGAGGCGCCTCAGTGCCAGTTACAGCACTAAAGAATTATATTGCCAGTCATTCAACAGGAATATCCTTAAAATCAGAACGAGTGCAAGAAAGGTCTGCACTTGACGCATTTACGGGAGTGGAGCAATTCGAACTTCGCCGTTATCGCCCCTCCAAAAACATTGAAGACGGTACCGTGGCAAACGTGGGAACTATGTCATTCATTGCAAAGCATAAAAGAGGCCTTCGCATCCCTCTAGCGACAATTGATATGATTAAAGACAAGAAAGCGGTTGCGGAGTATTTTGGCGTTACGAGCAACTATTCTGGTCGAGAAGAAGTTTTTGCCACGCTAAAGCAACGTGACGGAAAACCTAAAACGTTTATGCTTGATAAGGAATTCGCAGTTCCCATAACTGAAGTATTAAATGAGTCAGGACAGCCGCCACTTTCTGATGATCAGTTTATCGCCGTTTGTCTTGATAGTTTCGCTAGAGCAGAGGATGTTTTCAATAGAGATAAATAGTCTATTACGTTACTCCGGAAGGTCGGTAACATGGGCAAAATTGACTTCTGGCAACTTCTAATCAAATATATTGATACACTCCGCAATTATCAAACTAATAAAATATCGCACGGCGATATATTTGTTCAGCTAATTGTTCCTGCTTTGCTGTCGGTGGCTCTGTTTTTTAATTGGCCTGACGGCTGCATTAACCTTGAAGATTTAATATCTAATCTCATTAGCTGCATCTCTATAATTTCTGGCCTTATGTGTGGTGTTGCGGTACTTCTCTTTCAATTGCGCTTGCAAATGAGCTCTCAAAAAGATCCAAAACCACTCGATCGCGAGTTTACAATGGTTGATGAATCTTTTCATATATCTATGTGGACTGTTTTGGATGGGCTCTTCGTTGTTGGCTTGCTATGTATGGCCCCATTGGCCAAGAGCATCAGTGAACTATTATCGAGAATCTTATTTTGTCTCGCCGCCTTCTTTCTTCTTAACTTTCTATTTGTCACGCTCATGGCTTTAAAGCGAATCAGTGCTGCGTACACGACTTTTTCACGTGGCTGGAAAATGTAGTCACCAAGTCTATGAGCTATCTTAGATAATGCTTTACGAGTCTCACATGCGCAGAAGAATCCAAATCGAATTAGAGCTTTGTAGATGCAGCCAACGATCTCGTTTGTACGCGCGATGATTCACGCACATCGCTTGACATGGCTCCTTCCTTTCACCGATTGGCAAAACGATTTACACCTAATTATTGGCACTTCTCTGGGGCATTTTCTTTGTCTCTGCATTGATCTCACTAAACTAATAACTGCTGCTACCAGGGCATTTTCTGGTGCACATTCTATTGGCTCCTGCGAAGATCGGAGCGGGTATGTTTGCTGCCGAGTCCTACACCAGCCGTCATTACATTGCGATTGTTGCCATGACCTGCCTATGCGTTTTGCTGGGCGTGCCTTCTTATGCCGCGGGCGCGGAGAGCCTCATCATCGCGGGCGCGAAGTACTACGAGCCGGGCGTGTCGGGCCCCGGCTGGGCCTGGACCGATGCCGACCACCTGGAGCTTAACGGCTACGCGGGCGAGGCCATCGGCGCCGAGGGCGACCTGGTGCTGACGCTTGCCGGGCAAAACTCCGTGACGGAGTCGCATGCGCCCGATGCGGACATCACGCTGTGCGGCATGGAGGTGTGGGGCAACCTGACGCTTCGCGGTACCGGGACCTTGACGGCGACGGGCTCGCAGTGCGGGATCCACGTTTCGCAGGCGCTCGTGGTGGACGGCTGCTCTGTCGATGCGCGGGCGGACGGAGCCGATATTACGGACGAGGCGGTCGCCGGCGTGATCGCCGGCAACATGGCCGTGCGCGGCGGCGGGCGCGTCGTTGCCGCTGGCGCCGGGTCCGGAGCGGGCGTGCGCGCCTACGGCGTGTATCTGCAGGACGCGGGCCTTGGCGATGGCGCGGCCGACTGCCGGCTTTCCGTCGAAGCTTCACGGCTTGATGCTACCGGCGCCGATGGCGGCGTTGCGTGCACGGGCGGCTCGCTTGTGTCCGCACGGTTTGTGACGCCTGCTGGCGGTTCCTTTGGTGCTAGTGGTGTGGTGAATGCCGCCGGTGCGGTGGCACCGCATGTGGTGGTTGAGCCCGAGGGCGCCACGCCTCCGGCGGGGGAGACCGACGGGGTCGATGTGCCTGGATGCGGGGCGGGCGAGCCTTCCGCCGATGCTAACCCCGCTGCCGGAGAGCCCACCACAGGGCCCACGACAAATCCGGCGCTGAAACCAGCGGCCGCGACAACCAAGACAACAACGACAGTAACCAAGACCACGGTCGCCAAGACCACTAAGCCCAAGACGGCTACCACGACAACCGCCACGCTCCCCAAGACCGGCGAGAACTGCTGGATCGCCGCGTCCGTGGCGCTTTTGCTGCTGGGGACAGTGCTGCTCGTCGCCGTACGCCGCTGCTGAAACACTAATTTTTCGGAAGTGCGGGGAAAGCAGAACCTGTCGACCGTAACCCGCTATTTATCAACAAAACCACAGGTCGCGAAAGCGTAAAACCGTGGGCTGGTCAGCAGATCTCGGTTTTATCCCGCACTTCCGGAATTGTCTCCATTAGAGGCCAACCAACAGTCGGCGATTGTATCTCATGCAGTCAGTTAGTTAAAATTGGCCATGATTGCGCTTGCCGACATATCATTCACCATCTCACGCGTGCTACCTCGCTACGATATTCACGAGGCTCATGATGATATAATTTCTACCAAAGCATCGTTTGGCTTGGGATGGATTTAGTTCAGTTCCCGAATGAGGGCAGGCTCTTGGGACCGAGAAATTTTTACTCCTGGGTTCAAGCCTTGCAACTGCCGGCGCATCGATACCTTTTGTTATGCCAAAGTGATACACACATAACGAAGAAAGCCCCTGCGGGAAACGCTTCCGCTACATTTTCGAATATCTGTCCCAGCGAGCATCTATCATTGGATGAGATTACTGGGCAATAGCCATAAGGATTGGAACTGCTGTGAATATCTTCAGCTGGAACGACTTGAATCCAACTGCTCGCGAATACATCTTGATGGCCAAAGATGTGCGTGATATGCAATATCGCAAACAATGGCCTACGCCTGGAGGTAAAACGCTAATCGAACTCGTTGCTAACGAGAATAAAGCCCTTAAGTTTTATCTTGATCTTACAGAGAATAAAAGAAGTTCTTCCTTAATCCTTGGACTTTCCGCTGACAGAAAAAGCACCATGCAGACACGCGTATCGGATCGTCCATTAATTCGTCTTGATTATAGTGATAATCCCGAGGTCCTTCGTCACAGAAATCCAGACGGATCGCTGGTCCTTGGTACTCATGTCCATTTTGATATAGACGGATACGGCGCCAAATGGGCTTGTGGCATCCCAGGTCAAAATATTCTGAAACCTCTGAACGACGATTTTGCATCACTCTTTTGGTCATTTCAGGAAACTTGTAATATTACAGACAAGCTTAAAGTAGAGCTATCTCTGGGGGTGTGAGATGAACGTAGATCAGGCTCGAGGCTTTATCAGCGCATACGCCAAGTTCGTAGAGGCAAATATGGTCCCGGTCCAGCAAGGTAATGGCGTCTGCATCTCCACCCCCATGCTCAATCGAAACAACGATTGCATGCGGGTTTATCTGGGTGATGACCCAGCAGGCGGCTATGTCATTTCTGATCTTGGTGAAACCATCAATGATCTTGAATTGTCTGGATTCACCATGAAAGGACAGCGAATCGATAAGCTCAATTCGATTCTTTCTGGCTTTTCGGTAAAGGAAGAAAAAGGCGAACTGTGTATAACGGCTTCCGGATCTGACCTTCCTATGAAGATGAATATGCTTCTTCAGGCTATGGCCTCTGTTGATGATATGTTCTTGTTATCTCAAAGCAGTGTGAGAAACCTCTTCACTGAAGATGTCGGCAATTGGCTGCTTGATAATGAAATCCCTTATGTTCCTGGCCCGTCTTTCCAGGGCCGATCCGGACTTTCGTTTAAATTTGACTATGCAATTGGTAAAAACAAGAGAAGACCCATGCGCCTTATTAAAACGGTAAATAATCCTGGTAAGCAAGGCATTCAAAATGCATTATTTGGATGGGAAGACATTAAGTCGGCACGCAACGATTGCGAAGGAGTCGTTTTTCTCAACTCCACCAACACTAAAGATGGTGTTGTCTCCCCCGAGTCTATCGAAGCTTGCAAAAACTACGGACTTACTCCAATCATTTGGGGCGTCGATCAAGACTCCTATGTTCCCATGCTCGCTGCATAGGCGGTTTAATTTTGAAATGCTCATGCAAGCTGATGAATGGCAATTAGGCATGCCTTGCTACTCATTCCATTCGTCTGTATGCTTTACTCAGTTTTTGTTCGTAAGGCGCGACCAATGAAATCAAAAGAACGACTACCGCGAAGATCTTGGTTGCAGAGCACGACCAATGCAATATAAATAATGCTCGCGAAGATGACGCCTTCAACTGCTTAGGTTGAAGGCGTCTTGATTTACAAGCGGTATCGACTTAACCTGTGCAGCTGAGGGTAATTCGCGTTTTTCCTGCCGGAAGCATACTACGTGCCGAGCGTGTCGGGCCCCGGATGGGCCTGGACCGATGCTGACCACCTGGAGTTTAACGGCTACGTGGCTGAGGCCATCGGCGCAGATGGCGACATGGTGCTGACGTTTACCGGGCAAAACTCCGTGATATAGTCGCATGCGACCGATGCGGTCATCACGCTATGCGACATGGAAGTGTGGGGCAACCAGGCACTTCGCGGTACCGGGACCCTGACGGCGACGAGCCCCCAGTGCATGATAACGTTTCACAGGCGTTCGCGTTGGACGTTGCACCGTCGATGCCTCGTGGCTGGATACGACCGGTGCCGATGGCAGCGTTGCGCGCACGGGCGGCTCGCTTGTGTCTGCGCGGTTTGTGGTGCCTTCCGGCGGGGTCTTTGGTGCTGAGGTGGGTAGATGCTGCCGGGGGCCGTGGCCGCGTATGTGGTGATTGGACCCGTTGTGGCCACGCCACCGGCTGTGTGGAGACCGATGGATGCGGCGCGTGGGTGGCAGGGCGGGCTAGCCTGCTGGCGGTGCCGGTCATGTTGCAGGGCAGCCCGGTGCTTGGTAGTTGACGGACCTCGTAGCGAAGCCCACGAACGCAGCGCCCAAGACAATCACAACGACCAGGCCACGGTGGCCACGTCGTCCAAGCCCAAGACTGCCACCGCGACAACTTTAGCTCTTCTCAAAACCGGCGACAACAACTGGATTACTGCTACCTTTACACTGCTTTTTCCGGGAATAGTGTTTCTAGGTGCAGCATATTATTGCTGAAACACTTTTTGAATTTTCTAGCTTAGGCACCACCAAGTACCGTGAAATGGTACCGCCAATATTGAGCTTAGTCCCCGGTGAATTATTTTTACCTGCGATCCGCCCCAGGGAGCCGCTGTATGTCGACCTTGCATATGTCGACTTTGACCGCGTTGAGCGCGATCCCGCCCATGATTGCATGCGTATTGATTCCGCCGCCGGGTCTTGAGTTCCACTCCCTCTTCTTGAACTATCTGTAGAAGACCGGTGAAGAGGTGCCTCGCCTCGCTTCATTAGCTCAAAATGCATCGACCGTCTATTAGTTGCGAACGATGTTCAATTATCAATGCAGAAGGCACCTTCGGCCTTAGGGGTCATTCCTGTATTCAGGGTTCCTGATTTGACACAGTTACCTAATTTTGAATTTGCATCAAATGGATGACTGGTAAAATACACTTCATAGCCGGTTCGAATTAGCGTTTGCGCATCGCAATCGGATATGTGTTGTTTGCACATTATATTCTGCTACGTGTCTATTAAGTACGACTCTACGGAGGAACCGGCTATCAACTTTAAGGAAAATCTGATGCTCAACGAGCTGCAGTCGAAGACAGATCTGGCAGGGTTTCTTGGCCTGTCTATAGAAAAGCTTGATTTCTTTGTCAATTCATCCTCCATGTATGACCTATACAGAAATAAATTGATTCCTAAAAGAAATGGCGGCTATCGAGAGCTATTAATCCCAAGATCTGATTTAAAAAAGGTTCAACGAATTATCGCTAAAGAGCTAGAAAAAAGCTACAACCCTTTGCCTTGTGTGCACGGTTTTGTAAAGGGTCGATCAATACAAACAAATGCTGAGACCCATATTGGCTCACAAGTAATTGCTGGCATTGATATTAAGGATTTCTTTCCTTCAATCTCATCTAAACGGGTATATGGCCTTCTTGTTTCGAAGAAGTTAGGTCTCACCCCTGAAGTTGCATTCTGCATTTCTAGACTTGTCGCCACACCAAAAGGGCTCCCTCAGGGAGCTCCCTCATCCCCTTTAATTTCGAACATGATTTGCCTTGGCATGGACAAACAGCTTATGCATCTATCGCATGAGTATCATTATCAATACACGCGATATGCCGATGACCTAACGTTCTCTTTTAAAAGCTCTTTTTATTTTTATCGACACTTTTGCTCAGAGGAAAAGCTCAGGTTGCCCAACAAAATACGAAACGCGATCACTGACTTCCATGGAACCGAGTCATTTGAGATCAACGAAGATAAATCGTTTTACAGTTGCAGTTTCTCAAGACAGCTAGTCACGGGCGTTGTCTGTAACCAAAAGACAAATATAAAGCGCGAGCAATATCGGCGACTCCGCTCAACGCTCCACCGACTAAGCAATAGCGACATTGAAGGCGCGATGGGCTGCTATTACGGTAAATCCATCGCTAAACTCACCGACGCAGAGAGAGGGATATTTCAAGCGGCTCTTCGAGGAAGTCTAAATTTTTATAAGTCTCTTATTAAGAATCCCTGGACATCGGGACCGCTCCTGCGTTTAGGCAGCCTCTACAATAAAACGAAACCAGAAGATACGCCTGTTTTCCCAGTCGCACTTCAGCAAGACTCGCTTCTGTATCTAGAAGGAGAGGATGACAAAGAAACCCCGTTTGAGGGTTTAGGGTTTTACTTAACCGGCTACGGCCTTGTGACGGCGTGGCACGTGATATGCGATGCCGTTTCTCATGACATGGAAAGAAGGGAAATAAAAGTATCCAGCTCAGATAAGACCCCGCTTGCTAAATTTAAATTTAGCAAATCGATCGTTCAAGACAACAAGCGCGATGCTGTAATACTACGAGAAGTTCCTCAAGAAATCTTAAAGAAGATCCCCAAGCTTCCAGCAGTCATGGATTTGCCCGTAAAGGGGGATAAGATCTCCGCTTATCAACAGCATTTTTCCGAATCTAGATTCAGCCTTGAATTGCACAGTGGGGATTTGCTCAGGGTCGGAGATCCAAGCGAAGAGGGCACACTTTGTTATACGAATTGCTCATTTCAGCATGGAATGAGTGGTGGGCCAGTGTTTAATGACTTGGGTCAGGTCATTGGCATAGTACATACTGCAACTGAGCAGGGAAAACTTGGCTCTTTCCTTCCTTTAAGGGATTGTATCCGCTCATCCGATGTTTATGGAGAGTGGCAGGTCTTCTAACTAGATTGTCATACATTCTGGCCCAAAACGCTCATCGCGTCAGACTTGAAACAAGGTGTCTGCTGCTTCTACTTAAACGGTGACAATCGGAAAAGCCATAAGGGGGTGCTGAGTTAGATGCTGGAAAACGGGCCAGTCAGGAAGATATAGAGCGGCGGACTGTATAACATTTCGTTCTAGTACGACTCTGAGACCTATGCGGGAAAGCATGAGGGGAGCGGCTTCTCCGGAAAGATAAAGCTCGCGGATTTCGTCGGTCTGGAGACGGGTGCTTTTTATTTAAGGCAGCGTGCGGACCGATGGGCTCTACTCATGTTCATAGATCAGGCAACCATACTTGGGGGTTACGTTCAACTTGATTATGGCATTCAGTTTGCCTACTCAGAGACACGAGAGGACGGAGCCGTTCGCGTAGCTGTCGAACGCCCGGTTGATTTTGGTGTTTACCACGTTGAACCATCTGCCTGCGGTTAGAAGGTTCAACGTCGAAGGATTTACTACTGATGACCTCAATTTCTTGACAGAATTTATTGATAAAACGCCCCGTTTATCTTTGAGCTCGCCGAACAGCAAAAAGTCGGACCAAAGCCTTCGGCGATGATTTCCTGACGTTCTATTGTTAAATGCCCAGTAAGTTGATTACCAAAATTACTGTCGACACCACTCACCCATGCCGACGACATCGTCTGAATTGTCACGCTGTTGGCGCTTCCCTCGTTAATAGCATCGCTTCTTAGGCCACAACTGGCTGTCGAAACTCCCGTTTTCCGAAATTCGGGGAAAATAGGGGCGGCTGAGCACAACCCGATTTTTGGCAACAATACCGTCGGTCGCAGAAGCGTAAATCCGGGGTTTAGTCGGCTGATCTCTGTTTTCCCGCACTTCCGTATACGACCCCTCGATTAAGGTTATATTAACGCGCGGCGATTACTTCCCATGCAATCGGCGGTAAAATCTCGCCATGGTTACGCTCGCCGATATAGCCTCTGCATTCTCTCGCGTGGACCACACCTGCAACGTCGCCGACCTGATCGACGCAGCTCTAAGAACAGAAGAATTATGAAAGGATTCAAACACCGAAGAGCCTGCAGCATCAAAAGTGTCAGACCGGCGAGATCTGTATCGTAGACATCGTTCGAGAGGGGATGACCGAAAATGACCCGCGCCTACAGTGAAGTTTATCTCGAGGACGCTATGAGAACGCTGGGCGAGGCAGTCGATTTTGCCCTCTGCGACCAGGGACTGACTCCGACCGAACTGACGGCGATCTTGTCAAACGCTTTTGAGATGAAACAGTTTGAGCGCGGTATCCCACGCGTTGTCTGCGGCATGTCGGGCGATGAGCTTGTGCGCGAGATCATTGTCCACGCGGGTCTGAAGCCCGTCGAATTCAGGGAGGCCTATCCGTTCGACCGTTCCCCGCAATACTGAGCAGGTTGGGTTTTGGCATACACGCAATGGACGTGCGGCCTAGGTTTTAGCGACCTTTTTGAAGTGGCGCCACTCGATTGGGTTATCGGCTCGTACCATCCGCTTCACGAGGCCTCCGAAGTTAAATTCGCCCAGATAGTCATTGATAAATGGAACAAAGCCCAGGCAGGCAAAAAGGGCCTCAAGGCAGCACGAAAGGCAGCCGGCCTGACCCAAAAGCAGCTGGCCGCCCAATCGGGAGTCAAAATCCGTGCCATACAGCTCTACGAGCAAAACCAACTGGACCTGCGCCGTGCCTCGGTATCCTCGGCATTGGCGCTCGCAAAACCTTACACTGCAGCATCGAAGACCTCGTCTGGCAACCGATCGTTCTTGAGTACGACTCCTGTTGCCACTGTGATGTGCTCCCCGGCATTGCGTCGCGCGTATAGAATCTAAGCATCCGCACGCCAGCTATGAAATGGAATGGACGCCACATGGAAATCCCCAGCACCCTGTGCAGCAATGTGTACGACTTCGCGTTTTGCCCCGAGCCCTGCTACGAACGCCTGGCCGACCTCGCCGACCCCGAGGACTGGGGTCCCGGCAACCGCATCCTCAAAAACTACCTGTCGTTTTCGTTTAGCCGTGCGGTGTTCCTGACCGAGCGCGACGTGGACCAGACCGCGCCGTCCAACCTGCCTTTGGTGTTCGACAACGACCAATGCCTGTTCAACACCGGCCTGTACACGCGTCGCTACGAGACCATCTACGGCCTGTTTGAGCCCAACACCAAGCCCGACGCGCGCCAGCGCTGGTTTTTGAAGGGCTTCTTTAAGGAGAGCGACCCCATGCTGGTCTCGTTTGAGTACCTGCCGTGCCGCGTGCGCTTTGCCGAGGACCCCTCCGAGCTGGTCTTTGACTACCGCTTGCCCATCCGCTCCAACATCGACCACATTCTGGGCGATGAGGAGAACCTTACGCGTATTCCCGCTAGCCTGATGGGGGAGGGCAACTCGCTGCTGCTGCGCCGTGCCTTTGAGGGCGCCGTCGTCGAGGCCGCCCGCCGCGCCGCCGCCAACCACACGCTCGCCGTGCCGCAGTTCTACGGCGGTCGGATCCAACTGCTGCTGCCGCTGTGCCTAACCGGCGACAAGCCCGAACTGGCGCTGACCATCCAGCGCGAGGACGGTTTCTACGCCGCGCGCACCTGCCTCACGCTCGACATGGCATACAACAATGCGCGACTAATCTGTCGCCCCGAGACCTCGTGGATAAAGCGGTAAATGGTGGTTAAGCTGCTGTTTTACCTATTGCTTTGGTTGCTTTGGCTTAGCTAGCATCCACGAATTTAAAATCGGGGGCAAAAAGTTCTTGGTAAACCAGGCGCGGCTATGATAGTATCTCTTTTGCCGAAAGGCGACGGGCGATTGGCTCAGGGGTAGAGCATATCCTTCACACGGATGGGGTCACAAGTTCGAATCTTGTATCGCCCACCATCAAAAGCGCAGGTCAGAGGTGTTAAGCCTCTGGCCTTTTTCTATTTGATACCAAGGGTGACACCAAAAGTGACACCAAATTTTCGATTTTTATTAGCATGGGGTCCTATTTTTTATTGATCGCAAACCCTTCATAGTTCCTACATATTGAATATTATTTTCGTTCGTTGACCAACTATAGAGTGACGTCGTCGAACATTTTGAAAATAGTTCACGCGATCTTTCAATGAATTCTTTGCATGATTCATACGCAATTGTGGAGAAAAAGACCACTGGCTCACAGCTCGTACCAGCACATTCACGCCTCGTGACAACCTTTCAACACATCCCATCCATTTTTTGGTCAGCGTTTGGTCAGCTTCCGGTACTTACCCGCATGATGCCCCAGTAGATAATCGTCCACGACCACAACCGCATGGCCTACGGCCGATACCAAGGGAGGCGCAAATGGACGAAATCGTCTGCGCAAACACCGCATTCCGCTATTGGCGCTGCCCACCGCAGGTGCGCGACCTCTACCCGCGCCTACCCAACTCCGAAGAAGGCTGGCGAGCTCTATCCCAAGCCCCATTCGTAACCGACGTCCTCAAGACCCCGATTATCGCTGTTGCTTCGCCAGGTTATTGCAATCACCACTCGGGATTGCGCTCCACTATTCGCTGGGAAGGGACATCGGATGTCAGCACAACAATCGACACTAATTTAGGCTTTAGTGTTACCAATCCGCTTAACACATTATTTACTATGACACGCTTTGTGTCCCAAATAGATCTCGTACTGGCTATGTACGAACTTTGCGGTTGCTTTTCCGTTTTCGAGCTTGCTCCCGCTGCCGAAATGCAGTTAAAAATGGCGGTAGAGGAGAATCGCAATTCCAGCACGCAGGATCTGTTCGAACTTGGAGAAGGCGAAGACGAGGTTCCTTGGAAACGAGTTTACGCCCGCGCAACCGTAAAGGCCACAGATAAAGAAGGCCAAACGAACAAGCGTGAGGATGGAAGAGAGGTTACGAAACTCAAAGGCACTTCTCTTTGGATGAGAAAGCCGCTCATCGAGCTAAGCGATCTACATCGATTCGCCGACAAGGTCAAAAGTCAAATGTGGGGAAAGCAGTTTTATGATGCCGCTCAGCAGGTTATCGGCATTGCTGCGTCTCCGCTCGAGGTCGCGGGGGTACTGCTTCTAAGTCGTTCTCGACGTCTAGGTGGTTCAGGATTCAGATACGTGTACCTCAACGATTTAACCCCTCTATCCGTGGCAGCCCAAAGCATCGCAGGCCAAAAGGTCTGCTACGGCGACATCGTGATCGTAAACCCAATCCTAATGAAGGCAGTTATTATCGAGATCCAAGGTGAGGTCATTCATGGCTCAGGTGCAATACTTGACCACGATGCGGAGCGCATGACTGCGTTGCAGAGCATGGGATTCGATGTATTCCTGGTGACTCACGATATGCTCAACGATTCAAAGCTGCTAGACACCATAGTCAGAAGTGTCTGCGACCGTTTAGGGATTCGCTATAAAGCCAAAACTGAGGCAATGAAGTGCGCCGAGACGAGACTGCGAGCAAATGTTTTGTGCAACTGGTTGGAAATCGGAAATTAGTCGGCGACAAGGCGCTAGAACTACCTAGTTTGCCTGTTAGTGAAATAATGTCATTTCAAAACTATGCCGGATTACGGGGCTGGACCCGGACTGGCCGTCCATACCCTGCATTTCACGGAATACGCAAGCCGTCTACCTGCGGTTTTGATTTTACCGATTACGGCATGCTCGGGGGTTCCCGGCCTGGCCCCGTAAACCGGCATAGTTTTGAAATCGCCGGGTCGGCGGGAGCGCGATTGGCCCCGGTAATGGGCCTGGCGCCGGCAAGACGGCCGTTGGGCGGATGGCGGCCCGCGCCGCGACTGCGAAATTTTCCAAAAATGTCCTTGCATCGCCGTCCGAGTTCCCGTATAGTACTTTTTCGCACGGGGGCGTAGCTCAGCTGGGAGAGCGCTTGACTGGCAGTCAAGAGGTCAGGGGTTCGATCCCCCTCGTCTCCACCCGAGCATTGAATGAGGCTCCAACGCAAGTTGGGGCCTTTTTTCTTATCTAACGATTGAAGCCATGTGTTGGTTGGGTAGCATCTTGGCGACATTCCCATTGTTAATTACGAATATGAATGTTAATAACTTTACGTCTCTGGATGGCAAAGCTAGTTTGCAGCGCTAACAACAAAGAGGCCGGGCGTAATGCCCGGCCTAAAATACTCTGGTGGGCCCTCCGGGATTCGAACCCAGAACCCAGGGATTATGAGTCCCCTGCGCTAACCGTTGCGCCAAGAGCCCTTATGAACGGTGAATGCAATTCTAATAAAGGCATCTAAGGCCTAATTTCTTCGCTTCACGTCGTGAAATACTACCATGCACGAGCAAGTCGCACAACGCAAGATCAAGTCCAATGCTAAACAACAACCAATCTAGGCGCGTCGCAGAAAAGACGTGTTTTAGAAAAAGTTAAGGCCATTAATTCAGGGCTCAAACACATTTAACCGCGAAATCAAGCTGATGCCATTTCAAAACACCGCCAGTTTACTACGACTGATCGGCGACTCCCGAGCACCGCGTGTTCCCCGTTTGCAAAACCGCAGGTAGGGAGCCCGACGGTTGCGTGAAAAGGCGTGCGTGGTCGAACATTCCTGATTCATCGTAGTAAACCGGCATAGTTCTGAGGCGCAGAGGAGGGGCGGTTCGCAATCGGGTCCGATAATGGGACTGGCGGAGCACGGGAAACCCGGTTGAGCGGGCGGGTCGTGTTTCGCCCGTGCCGGCACGGGCGAAAGTTTTTCCAAAATTGCCCTTGCATCGCCGTCGGAGTTCCCGTATAGTACTTCTTCGCACGGGGGCGTAGCTCAGCTGGGAGAGCGCTTGACTGGCAGTCAAGAGGTCAGGGGTTCGATCCCCCTCGTCTCCACCCGAGCATTGAATGAGGCTCCAACGCAAGTTGGGGCCTTTTTTCATATTGGCACACAAGGTCAAAGGCGGCACCATGATCCTCCTGGTCGACAAGATCGAAAAAAGCTTCGGCGCGCGCGTCCTCTTTAGCGGCGCATCCTTCCAGATCAACCCCGGCGAGCGCTTCGCGCTCGTGGGCCCCAACGGCGCTGGCAAAACCACCATGCTCAAGATCATCATGGGCATCGACAGTCCCGATGCCGGCCAGGTCCAGTACGCCAAGGACTGCCAGGTAGGCTACCTAGAGCAGGAAACTAATCTGGAGCAAAAGGACACCACCATCCTTGCCGAGGTCATGGCCGCCGCCAAGGAAATCCGCCGCATGGGCGAGCGCGCCAACGAGCTGCAGGCCCAGATCACCGAGCTCTCCGATCAGGGCAAGGACGTCGACGCACTCCTCAACGAGTATGGCCAGGTCCAGGACCGCTTTGAGCACCTGGGCGGCTACGAGCTCGAGAGCAACGCCCGCAAGATCCTTTCCGGCCTGGGCTTTAAGGTCACCGACTTTGAGCGCCCGTGCTCCGAGTTCTCGGGTGGCTGGCAGATGCGCATCGCACTCGCCAAGCTATTCCTGCGCCACCCCGACCTGCTGCTTCTGGACGAGCCCACCAACCACCTGGACCTCGAAAGCGTCCAGTGGCTGCGCGGCTTTATCGCCAACTACGACGGCGCCGTCCTCATCGTCAGTCACGACCGTGCCTTCATGGACGCCTGCGTCGACCACGTCGCCGCTCTCGAAAACCGTCGCGTAACCACCTACACCGGCAATTACAGCAGCTACCTCAAGCAGCGCGAGGACAACCTGGAGCAGATGCGCGCCAAGCGCGCCGCCCAGGAGCGCGACATCGCCCACATGCAGGTCTTCGTCGACAAGTTCCGCTACAAGCCCACCAAGGCTGCCCAGGCTCAGGAGCGCATCCGAAAGATCGAGCAGATCAAAAAGGAGCTCGTCATCCTGCCCGAGGGCCACAAGCACATCGACTTTAAGTTCCCCGACCCGCCGCGCTCAGGCGACATGGTCGTGGGCCTGGAGGGCGTGTCCAAGTCCTACGGCAACAAGCACATCTACAGCGATATCGACCTCAAGCTCTACCGCGGCGAGCACGTGGCACTTGTCGGACCCAACGGCGCCGGCAAGTCCACCCTCATGAAGATCCTCGCCGGCCTGGAGCCGCCCACTACCGGCGCCCGCGACCTGGGCACCAACGTGGGCGTGGCCTATTACGCCCAGCACGCGCTCGAAGGCATGACCGAATCCAACACCGTCCTGCAAGAGATCGACACCGTCACGCCCAAGTGGACCGTGCCGCAGCAGCGCAGCCTGCTGGGCGCCTTCCTGTTTAGCGACAACGACGCAATCGAAAAGCAGGTACGCGTCCTCTCCGGCGGTGAAAAGGCGCGTCTGGCCCTGGCAAAGATGCTCGTGGCCCCCGAGGCGCTCCTGTGCCTGGACGAGCCCACCAACCACCTGGACATCGACTCGGTGGACATGCTCGAGAACGCCCTGCAAAACTTCCCCGGTACCATCGTGCTAATCAGCCACGACGAGCACCTGGTACGCGCCGTGGCCAACCGCGTCATCGACATCCGCGACGGACAAGTCACGGTCTACGACGGCGACTACGACTACTACCTCTACAAGCGCGAGGACCTCGCAGCCCGCGCCGCCGCCGAGGCGTCCACGGAGAGCGCGCCGGCCACGACCAAGTCCGCCAAGGCAAGCGCCGCCCAGGCCGACACCCCCGCCGCGGCGCCTAAGCCTGCCGAGGGCAAAAAGACCAAGGAGCAAAAGCGCGCCGAGGCCCAAGCCCGCGCCGCGCTCAATAAAAAGCTCAAGGGCGTGCGCAACCAGCTCAAGAAGATCGAGACGGAGCTCGACAAAAAGCGTGCCCGCTATGACGAGCTTATGGAATTGATGGCAAGCGAAGAGCTTTATGCCGATCAAGACAAGTTCAACGCCGCGCTGGGGGAATATAACGGCCTTAAGCAAGAGCTACCCAAGCTCGAGGACGAATGGCTGGAGCTTTCCACCCAGATCGAAGAGGAGACCGCGCGTGAACTCTCGTAAGGCCGCTGCCGTGGCGATGAGCATCATCGCCATCGCCTGTCGCATCTGCGGCATTTTTATGAGCGCGATGACCGTGCTGCTGTGTTTTAGCGGCCTCACCGCCAAGCTGCAGATCGTGGGCTTTGTCGTCGAGCTTTCGCGCGCCCTGCCGAGCGCCATCGCCGGCTACGGCGTCATCACGTCGCCCTTTGGCGGTGTGTTCCGCTTGGATTACGCCATCGTCGCCGTGATCCTGTTTGTGATCGACTACCTGCTCACGCGCGCCTCGCGTCGCGTCCGCTAGAGGAGCGCCATGTCCAGCAGCTACATCATGAACCTGCTCGCCAGCGCCGTCGCCGTCATCGTGGGCATCGTGATCCACGAGAGCGCACACGCCGCCGCGGCCTGGGCGCTCGGCGACAAGACGGCCCGTTCGCGCGGCCGCGTGTCGCTCAACCCGCTTAACCATATCGACCCGTTTGGCACCATCATCCTGCCGCTGCTCATGCTCGCGGCCGGCGGTCCCGTGTTCGCCTTCGCCAAACCCGTGCCCGTCTACCTCAACAACCTCAAGCACCCCAAGCGTGACGAGGTCCTGGTGAGTGCGGCCGGCCCCGCATCGAACATCGCACTCGCGTGCCTCGCGGCCGCCCTCATGCACGCAACGTACGGCAACCTCTACACCAGCATGTCCTTTGCCGTAGCATCACAGATCATGAACTTCGGCACCACCTTTATCGTGGTCAACCTGTCACTCGCGTTCTTCAACCTCATCCCGATCCCGCCACTCGACGGTTCGTCGATCATCGTGCCCTTCCTCAAAGGCAAGGCGCTCAACAACTACTACCACCTGCAGCAATACGCCATGCCCATCCTCATCATCGTGCTGTACCTGCTGCCTATGTGGACCGGCATCGACGTGATCGGCCGCTATTTCGACGTTACCGTGTATCCGCTTGCTGAGCAGCTGCTCAACTTCGCAATCGCCGGCATCTAAGGTAAACTTACAGGTCGACCGTGCAAAACGGTCGTAATATGCACCCAAACCGCGCCGCGAAGGCGCCGTCAAAGGAGGTCGAAGATGTCGTATCGCGTGTCGACGCAGGTCTACAGCGGACCGTTCGACCTGCTGCTGCAGCTGGTAACCCGCCAAAAAGTAGATATCGGCGCCATCTCCATCAGCGAGGTGGCCGAGCAGTACCTTGCCGAGGCCGAGCGCATCGAGGCGCTGGACCTGGACGTGGCGAGCGACTTTTTGTTGGTCGCAGCAACCCTTTTGGACATCAAGGCCGCCTCCTTGGTGCCGCAGGAGGCCCCGCGCAAAGCCGATGACGACGATGACGAGTTCGACGAAGACCTCGAGGAGCTCAGCACGCTCGACGGCGACGCCCTGCGCGAGGTCCTGATCCAGCGCCTGATTGCCTACAAGCAGTTTAAAGGCGCGGCTGCGGCCCTCGGTGCCCGCATGCAGGCCGAAAGCCGCATGCACCCGCGTGTGGCCGGCCCCGACCCCGAGTTTTTGGGGCTCATGCCCGACTACCTGGCTGGCATCACCCTGCGCGGCCTGGCCGTCATCTGTGCCGACCTGGACGGCAAGCGACAGACCTTTCTGCTGGAGGCCGAGCACGTGGCGCCGCATCGCGTGCCGCTCGACCTGACCGTGGCCTCAGTCGACCGCTTTACCATGGCGCACCAAACCTGCACCTTCCGTGAGCTGCTGGACGGCGACGCCACCACCGAGCAGCTCGTCGTCACCTTTTTGGCCATGCTGGAGCTCGCCAAGCGTGGCTCGCTCACGCTGAGCCAGGACGAGATTTTCGGAACCATTCAAATCAACCGCGTCGAGGGCGCCCAGGCTTACGTGCCCGGCGATGGCCCCGAGCTCACCGAATAGGAGCGGCAACCATGTCAACCCTTTCCACGCTGGAGGCAAACAGCCTCAAAGGCGCCCTCGAGGCGCTGCTGCTGGTGTCGAGCGACCCGGTGAGTGCGCCCGCGCTTGCCGGCGCACTGGATATCGCCCCCGGCGAGTGCGCATCGCTGCTCGCCGAGCTCAAGGTTGAGTACGAGGAGGCCAACCGTGGCTTTCAGCTGCGCGAGGTCGCCGGCGGCTGGCGCCTGTTCACACACCCTGCCTACCACGATGTGGTCGAGGCTTACGTGCTGAGCTGGGACACGCAAAAGCTGTCGCAGGCGGCGCTCGAGACCCTGGCCGTCATCGCCTACCACCAGCCCGTCACGCGCGAGGTGGTCAAGGGCATCCGCGGCGTCAACTCCGACGGCGTCATCGCGTCGCTCGTGGACAAGGGCCTGGTGCGCGAGCTCGGTCGCGACCCCGAGCGCGGTCAGGCCATCATCTACGGCACGACCAATGCCTTCTTGGAAAAGTTCGGCCTGCGCTCCACCCGAGACCTGCCCGATCTGGAGCAGTTTGCTCCCGACGAGCAATCGCGCCAGTTTATCCGCGAGCGCCTGAGCGGCCGCAGCATTCAGTCCACGCTCGAAGAGCAGGCTGAGGATCTGGACGAAGAGCGCGAACTGATCGATACCGATGTTGAAGATGTTGAGGCAGTCGAGGACTTGGAAGCCCTAGTCGTCGACGAGACCTCGGAGGATATACATGACGAGGACTAACGACGCAGGGGAGACGCGCGTCGGCGCTGCGGTGCCCAACGCGGATACGCACGAGTCCGACGCCCAGCCCGTCTACCCGCACACCATGCGCCTACAGCGCTTTTTGGCGCGCGCGGGCGTGGCGAGCCGCCGCGGTTCGGAGGACCTGATGACCGCCGGCCGCGTGACCGTCAACGGCGAGGTCGCGACCGAACTGGGCACCAAGGTCGACGTCGATCGCGACCATGTCGAGGTCGACGGCATGCTCGTCACGCTCAACCAAGGCGCCGCGTACCTGATGCTCTACAAGCCGACCGGCTACCTCACCACCATGAGCGATCCGCAGGAGCGCCCTTGCGTGGCCGACCTGGTCCCGCGCGATCGCTTTCCGGGGCTCTTCCCGGTGGGTCGCCTGGACCGCGACACCACGGGTCTTTTGCTCTTTACCACCGACGGCGACCTATCGCAGGATCTGCTGCACCCCAGCAAGCATGTTTACAAGACCTACCAGGCGCTCGTGGACGGCAACCTGACCGATCGCGACTTAGAACCACTCCGTCGCGGCATCGAGCTCGATGACGGCCTGTGCCAACCGGCGATCTGCCGCGTCATCAACGCGCGCGAGGCAGAGGCCGTGGCTCCGCAAGGCGTAAAGCCCGGCACCACCGCCGTGGAGGTCATCATCCGCGAGGGGCGCAAGAACCAGGTCAAGCGCATGCTGAGCAAGATTCACCACCCGGTGATCCGCCTGCACCGCTGCAACTTTGCCGGCCTGGAGCTCAAGGATGTGGCCAAGGGCTCGTGGCGCGAGCTCACCGACCGCGAGGTGCAGATCCTCAAAGACGGCGGTATCCCGCCCAAGCAGGCCAGCTCCAAGCGCAGCGCCGCGCCGGCGACCAACACCGCGAGTCGCACGCGTCACCACGGTAGCCACGGCTCCGCGCCCAAGCGCAACACCTACCGCGAGCGCTACACGAGCTAGGCAATCGCAAAGCCCCAGCGCCCGCGTCCCATACCAGCACGTCAACCACCGAAAGGAAGCATTGCATGATCGTCGCCATCGACGGCCCCGCCGGTTCCGGCAAGTCCACCATCGCCAAGGAGATTGCCCGCCAGCTGGGCTTTAACAAGCTCGACACGGGCGCCATGTATCGCGCCGTCACCTTCGCCGCGCTCGACCGCGGCATCGACCTGGACGACGAGGCGGCCATTGACACCCTCGCCGAGCAAATCGAGATCCGCTTTACCAACGGCACCGGCGAGGACACGCGCCTGACCATCGACGGCAAGGACGCATCGGCCGCCATTCGCACCCCGCAGGTCGACGCCAACGTGTCCAAGGTCTCGGCCTACCCGGGCGTGCGCGCCGCCATGCTCATCCACCAGCGCCGCGCCGCCGAGGACCGCGATATCGTCGCCGAGGGTCGCGACATCGGAACCGTCGTGTTCCCCAACGCACAGGTCAAGGTCTTCCTGACTGCCGACCCGCGCGAGCGTGCCCGTCGCCGTGTGCTGCAGCGCCACCAAAACGACGCCCAGCCGCTCACCGAAGAGCAGCTTGAGGCCGAGGTCGACGAGACCCTCGACGCCCTCAAGCAGCGCGATAAGCTCGACAGCAGCCGCGAGGTCGCGCCGCTCGTTCCCGCCGAGGACGCGGTACATGTCGACTCCACCGCCCACACCATCGACGAGGTCGTCTCGATCATCGAGGACCTCATCAACCAAAGGAGGTAGCCCATGCGCCTGTTTAAGCAGACGCCCGAGGATTACTACAACGCCCCCTACGCCGAGTTCCCGGCGCTCATCCGCGGCACCGTCGCCGTGGTCATGGGCATCCTGTGGGTCTTCTCCAAGCTCATGTGGCGTTGGAAGGTCGAGGACAGCGACCTGCTGTTTGAGCGCCAGGAAGGCCGCGGCAGCGTGGTCATCTGCAACCACACATCGATGGCCGAGCTCCTAGCTGTGGAGACGGCGCTGTTCTTTGGCGGCCGCCGCATTCGCCCCATTTTTAAGTCCGAGTTTGCGAAGAGCAAGATCGTGCGCTGGGCCTTTAGCCGCGTGGGCGGCATTCCCGTCGAGCGCGGCACCGCCGACATGAAGTGCCTGCGTGCCGCCCAGCATGCGCTGCAGCGCGGTGAGGACGTCCTGATCTTCCCCGAGGGTACGCGCATCCGCTCGCGCGAGATCAAGCCCGAAGTCCACGGCGGCTTTGCGCTCATCGCCCAGATGGGTAAGGCACCCGTCAACCCGCTCGCCATCTGCGGCTGGTCCGATATTACGCCTGCGGGCAAAAAGATCATGCGCCCCAAAAAGTGCTGGATCCGCGCCGGCAAGTCAATTTCGCTTTCCGACGCGCCTGCCGAGCTCAAGCGCAAGGATCGCCTAGCCTGGTTTGAGTCCGAAGCCATGAGTCGCGTCTACGCCATGCGTGATGACCTGTGCGCCGAGCACCCGGGCAGGTTCTAGCCATGGACGAGGAAGTCATGAACACCGCCGAGGCTGTGCCCGGCAAGGCAGACGCCCCCACTATCGAAATCGCTGCCCACGCCGGCACCTGCTACGGCGTACAGCGTGCGCTCGATATGGCGCTGGCCGCTGCGCCGCAGGCAGGGGAGTGCACTCAGGTCCATACCTTGGGTCCGCTCATCCATAACCCGATCGTGGTACGCGAGCTCGCCGAGGCAGGCGTCGGTCTGGCCGACACCTTGGACGACGCCACGTCGGGCACTGTGATCATCCGCGCCCACGGCGTGGTGCCGCAGGTCATTGATGCCGCTCGCGAGCGTGGCCTTAACGTCGTCGACGCCACCTGCCCCTACGTGAAGAAGGTCCACGTGGCGGCCGAGCGCCTGGTGCGCGAGGGCTACCGCGTGATCGTCGTGGGCGAGCCGGGCCACCCCGAAGTCGAGGGCATCCTGGGCCACGCCGGCGATGACGCGCAGGTCGTGAGCTGCGCTGCCGATGCGGACGCGCTGTCGCTCAAGGGTAAAGTGGGCTTGGTTGTGCAGACCACCCAGACTGCGCAGAACTTGGCCGAGGTCGTGGCTGCTATCACCCCGCGCGTGCAGGAGCTGCGCGTGATCAACACCATCTGCGCCGCCACGAGTGAGCGTCAACAGGCAGCAGCCACACTTGCCAACCGCTGCGACTGCATGGTCATCGTGGGCGGCAAGAACTCGGGCAACACCCGCCGCCTGGCGCAGATTTGCGCAGACGCCTGCGAGCGCACGCATCACATCGAGGAAGCTTCCGAGCTCCAGGCCGCGTGGTTTGCCGACGCTCACCACATCGGCATCACCGCCGGAGCCTCCACCCCGCAAGAACACATCGAACGCGCCGTCACGCGCATCAAGGAGCTTTGCCGCTAACCATGGACCAGACCGTACCCGCATACGCCGCCGAGGTGGCCGATTACGGGCGCAGCCGCGACCCCGAGCCGGGTGAGGGCGCGCTCGTCAAGAACGTGCGTCCCGAATCGCCCGCGTGGGATGTGGGTATCGAGCCGGGCATGCGCGTGCTCACGGTCAACGGTGAGCAGCTTACCGACATGATTGTGTGGCTCTGGGAGGCCGACGATGATACCGTCGAGCTCGAGGTTTTCGACCCGCGCGACGGCACCGTCACCCCCGTCGAGCTCGACCGCTTTCCCGGCGAGGATTGGGGTTTGGAGTTCGATGGCCCCATCTTCGACGGCATGCGTACCTGCGTCAACGCCTGCGTGTTCTGCTTTATGACCATGCTCCCCAAGGGCGGCCGCTCCACGCTCTATATTCGCGACGACGACTATCGCCTAAGCTTTTTGCAAGGCAACTTTGTCACGCTTACGAACCTCACCGACGAGGACGTGCAAAACGTCATCCAGCGCAACATGAGTCCCATGAACGTGTCGGTCCACGCTGTGAGCCCCGACGTCCGCCGTCGTATGATGGGCCGTAACGCTCAGCGAGGCATGGACGTACTCGAGACCATCATGGCCGCCGGCATCGAGATTCACGCGCAGATTGTGCTGTGCCCCGGCATGAACGACGGCGAGGAGCTGGAAAAGACCCTGCGCTTTTGCGAGGAGCACGAGCAAATCACAAGCCTGGGCATCGTGCCGCTCGGCTTTACCAAGCATCAGAACCGTTTTAGCTGGTCCTACAGCGACAAGCCCGAGCTGGCGCGCGAGACCATTGCCATGATCCGTCCCTACCAGGACCGTGCCTTCGAGCGCTTTGGCCGCCACACCTTCCAGATGAGCGACGAGTTCTATCTGGACGCCGGCATCGATCCTCCCGAGGCGGACTTTTACGACGGTTACCCGCAGTACTACGACGGCATCGGCATGATCCGCTCGTATCTAGACGAGACCGACGACGTGCTTGCCGCCGATACCGAGCGTCTGGCCCGCGTCCGCGAGGCCATCGCCGCCCGCAGCCAGCACCTGCTGTGCCTCTCGGGCGCCAGCGCACGCGACACGGTGGCCCGCTTTGTGGAGTCGCCCCAGGGACTCGCCGGCACTGTCACGGCCATCAAGAACCGCTACTTTGGCGGCAACGTGGACGTGACCGGCCTCATCGTCGCCTGCGACATCTTGGAGCAGCTACCCCAAGACCTGTCGGGGGTTATGCTCTTTGTGCCTAAGCTCATGTTCAACGCTGACGGCATGACGCTTGACGAGTATCATCGTGACGATCTACTCGCAAGCCTTACCAGTCGCGGCGCCGAGGTTCATGTGGTATCGACCATGCCGCATGAGCTGCTCGATACCCTGGAGCATATCCTTGGCATTGTGCCTGCCGACTCTACTAATTCCGCTGACCCTACCCATTAAAGGAGAGCAGATGAAACCTATCGTCGCCGTCGTCGGACGCCCCAACGTGGGCAAGTCCACGCTCGTTAACCGCCTGGCCCAGACCTCGGACGCCATCGTCCACGAGTCCCGCGGCGTCACGCGCGACCGCTCGTATCACACGGCCGATTGGAACGGCCGCGAGTTCACCATCGTCGACACGGGCGGTATCGAGCCGCTCAAGAGCGACGATGTCTTTGCAACGTCCATCCGCGACCAGGCGCTCGCCGCCGCCGAGGAAGCCGCCGTCATCCTGTTTGTGGTCGACGGCCGCACCGGTGTCACCGAGGAGGACGAGTCGGTCGCCCGCATGCTCAAGCGCTGCGACAAGCCGGTCTTTCTGCTGGTGAACAAGCTCGACAACCCCGATCGCGAGAACGACAGCATCTGGGAGTTCTATTCGCTCGGCATCGGCGAGCCCACGCCACTCTCGGCCCTGCATGGCCATGGCACGGGCGACCTGCTCGACGATATCGTGGCCCTGCTTCCGGAAGAAGAGGACGAGATCGCCGACGAGTTCCCCGATGCGCTGAACGTGGCCATCATCGGCCGCCCCAACGCCGGTAAGTCCTCGCTGTTCAACCGCATCCTGGGCGCCGACCGCTCCATCGTCTCGAACATCGCCGGCACAACGCGCGACGCCATCGACACGGTCGTCGAGCGCAACGGCAAGCACTACCGCATGGTCGATACCGCGGGCATCCGTAAGAAGAGCACCGTGTACGAAAACATCGAGTACTACTCCATGGTCCGTGGCCTGCGCGCCATCGACCGCGCCGACGTGGCGCTACTCGTCGTCGACGCCTCCGTGGGCGTCACCGAGCAGGACCAAAAGGTCATGGGCTTGGCCATCGAGCGCGGCTGCGCCATCGTGGTGCTGCTCAACAAGTGGGACCTGCTCGACGACGACCGCAAGCGCGAGGCCTGCATGGAGACCGTCGACCGCCGTCTGGGCGTCATGGCTCCCTGGGCCCAGTATCTGCGCATCTCGGCCCTGACCGGCCGCAGCGTGGAGAAGATCTGGGCAATGGTCGACGCCGCCGAAAAGACGCGCTCGCAGAAGATCAGCACCTCGCGCCTCAACACGTTCCTCACCGACCTGCGCGAGTTCGGTCATACCGTGGTGGACGGCAAGCGCCGCCTGCGCATGCACTACGTGACCCAGACGGGCGTCAACCCGCCGACGTTCACGTTCTTCGTCAACCATAGCGATCTGGTCAACGACACCTACCAGCGCTACGTGGAGAACCGCATGCGCTCGACCTTCGATTTTGCCGGCACGCCCATTCGACTCTTCTTTAGGAAGAAGGAGCAAAAGGATGCATAATCCGATTCTGCTGACCGCCATCTGCGCCGTGGTCTCGTTCTTTATCGGAGCGATTCCGTTTGGCCTGATCCTGGGCCGCGTGTTTAACCACACCGACATCCGCAAGGCGGGCTCCGGCAACATCGGCACCACCAACGCGCTGCGCGTGGCCGGCCCCAAGGTGGCCGCGCTCACGCTGCTGCTCGACTGCTTGAAGGGCGCCATCTGCGTCCTTATCGCGCGCCCGCTCATCGCGAGCGTGGGCTATGGCTTCCCCGTGAGCATCATGGCCCCCGGCGCCGCCGGCGACTGGATGCTTGGCGTCGTCTGCCTGGCAGCCGTGTGGGGCCATATCTTCTCGCCCTACCTTAACTTCCATGGCGGCAAGGGTATCGCAGTTGGTCTGGGTGTCATCCTCGCCTGGTACTGGCCTATTGGCCTGTCGCTGCTGGGCATGTTTATCGTAGCCGTCGCCATCACCAAGTATGTGTCAGTGGGTTCGCTTGCCGCAGCCATCGGACTTCCTATCGCTGCTTGCGCGGTCTTTCCGTACAGCAGCCTAGGCCTCAAGTTCTGCATGGCGATGATCGGCATCACCGTGGTGTGGGCCCATCGCTCGAATATCCAAAAGCTCATGGCCGGTAAGGAGTCCAAGCTCTCGTTTACCAAGCGCGTCACCGAGCCCGACGATAAGTAGGAGAGAGTCATGAATGTTGCGCTGATTGGCTCCGGCTCCTGGGGAACCGCCGTCGCCGGCCTTGCCGCCGCGCGAGCCGAGCGCGTGACCATGTGGGCCCATAGCAAGCAGACGGCCGCCGGCATTAACGGCGAGCATCGCAACCCCAGGTATCTGGCGGACTACGAGCTGCCCGGCAACGTCGTCGCAACCACGGACCTGGCGCAGGCGCTCGACGGCGCCGAGGCCATCATATTTGCCGTGCCTTCGACGCACCTGCGCGACGTCTGCCACCAGGCGGCGCCGTTCATCGCGGACGAGATGCCGGTTCTGTGCCTCACCAAGGGCATCGAGCCCGAGTCCGGCTTGCTTATGAGCGAGGTCATCGCCAGCGAGATCGGCAACGAGCGTCGTGTGGCGGCGCTCTCGGGCCCCAACCATGCCGAGGAGATCTGCCGCGGCGGGCTTTCCGCCGCCGTCATTGCCAGCAAAGATACGCAGGTAGGGGAGACGTTTAAGGAGCTGCTCCTGTCAACTGCCTTCCGCATCTACCTGTCGCAGGACATGACCGGTGTCGAGGTCTGCGGCGCTATGAAAAACGTCATCGCCATCGTGTGCGGCATCTCCGCCGGCACTGGCGCGGGCGACAACACGCTCGCCCTTATCATGACGCGCGGCCTGGCCGAGATCAGCCGCCTGGTGCACGCACGCGGCGGACAGGCCATAACCTGCATGGGACTCGCCGGCATGGGTGACCTCATCGCCACCTGTACCTCGGAGCATTCGCGCAACCGCACCTTTGGCTACGAGTTTGCCCACGGCGTGTCGCTCGACGAGTACCAGGCGCGCACGCATATGGTGGTCGAGGGCGCCGTCGCCGCCCGCAGCGTGAGCGAGCTCGCCCGTTCACTGGGCGTAGACATTCCGCTCACCTTTGCCGTGGAGCAAACGCTCTACAACGGTGTTACTTTGGATAGGGCGCTCGAGATTCTTACCGATCGCGTACCCTCCCAAGAGTTCTACGGACTCACCGACTAGCGCAGAAAGGCTTCTACCATGGGTTCCATCAAAATTGCTCCGTCCGTCCTCTCGGCCGACATGGCCAACCTCAAGGGCGAACTCGATAAGATCGCCGGTGCCGACTACGTGCACTTCGACGTCATGGACGGTCACTTTACCGGCAACCTCACCTTTGGCGTTGACATCCTCAAGGCCGTCAAGCGCTCCACCGACGTGCCGGTCGACGCGCACCTCATGGTATCGAACCCCGATGAGACGGTCGATTGGTACGCCGACGCCGGTGCCGACATGATCACCGTGCACTATGAGGCCTCCACGCACCTGCACCGCACGCTCACGCATCTTCAGCAGCGCGGCGTCAAGGCCGGTGTGGCGCTCAACCCCGCCACCCCCGTGTGCGTGCTCGAGAGCATCATCGACGTCGTCGATATGGTGCTGCTGATGAGCGTGAACCCCGGCTTTGGCGGCCAGAGCTTTATCCCGGGCACCATCGCCAAGCTCCACGAGCTCAAAGCCATGTGCGAGCGCCACGGCGTGTCGCCCATGATCGAGGTCGACGGCGGCATCTCTTCCAAAAACATCGCCGAGGTCGTCAAGGCCGGTGCCAACGTGCTCGTGGCCGGCTCCGCCGTATTTAAGTCCGAAGATCCCGCTGCCGAGGTTGCGCTGCTGCAGAAGCTGGGCAACGAGGCCGCACAGGAGGCATAAACCCTTATGACCGCAGGTCAAAACCGCATACCCGTTAATCTTGACTATGCCGCCTCGACGCCCATGCGCGCCGAGGCGCTCCTTGCGCAGCGCGAGTACGACGACAGCGAGCTTGCCGGCGTCAACCCCAACTCGCTGCATTCGCTCGGCCGCAAGGCCGCTGCACGCCTGGAAGTGGCGCGTCGAGAGATTGCCCGCAGCTTTGGCGCGCGCCTCCGCCCATCAGAGATAATCCTGACCAACGGCGGCACCGAGGCAAACCAGCTGGCGCTGCTCGGTCTTGCCGAGGGCGCCCGTCAGCGCGATCGCAAGCGTAACCGCGTGATCGTATCTGCCATCGAGCACGATTCGATTCTGGACAACCTGCCGCTGCTGCGTGCCGCCGGTTTTACCGTCGACCTGGCGACGCCTTGCCGCGCGGGCTACATTGAGCCTGCCGCGCTTGTCGAGCTACTAGGCGACGACGTGGCGCTCGTGAGCATCATGGTTGCCAACAACGAGACCGGCGTGGTGCAGCCCATCCGCGAGCTTGCCGCGGCCGCGCATACCGTGGGCGCCCTTTTCCACACCGATGCCATCCAGGGCTATCTGCATATTCCGCTCGATGTCACCGAGCTGGGCGTCGATGCCATGTCCGTTGCCGCGCATAAGATCGGCGGCCCTGTGGCATCCGGCGCGCTCTACCTTAAGAACCGCACGCCGCTGCGCCCCCGAATCTTTGGCGGTGGACAGGAAGCCGGACGACGTGCCGGCACGCAGGACCTGCGCACGCAGCTCGCCTTTGCCGCTGCCGCCCGCACGCTGACGCCCCATGTGGCCGAGGAACGCGAGAAGCTGCAAGCCCTTTCCGACAAGCTCTACGCCACGCTTACGGCCCATCCGCGCATTCACGCCACGATGGGCGACTATGCGCATGCCGACCGTCTGCCCGGCATGGTATCGATCTACATTGACGGCATGGACTCCGAGGAGCTCATCATCAAGCTCGACGCTGCCGGCTTTGAGGTATCGGCAGGCTCGGCATGCTCGAGCGGCAGTATGGACCCCAGCCACGTTTTGAGCGCGATGGGCATCGGTCGCGAGCAGGCATTGGGCGCACTGCGCATTTCCTTTGATGACCGCGTGAATCCGGGCGATCTGGACGAATTTGCCCAGACGCTACTCTCGATCGTAGGCGCCGCATGATCGTCGCCGAGCTTGAGCGCGCGCTGCTGGCACGCTATCCCAAGGCGGACGCCGAGGGCTGGGATCACGTAGGACTCTCCGTTGGCGATCCGGCCGCGGAGATCGCCGGCGTTGCCTGCGCACTCGATGCGACCGAGGCTAATGTTCGCCGCGCCCAAGAAGCAAGCGCCAACGTGCTGCTGACGCATCATCCCATATACATCAAGGCACCCGAGGCCTTTTGCCCGGCGGATGCCACACGACCCCAGTGCAGCGCGGCCCTCTACGAAGCTGCCCGCTGCGGGGTGAGCATTATCTCGCTCCACACCAACCTGGACCGCTCGCACGAAGCCCGCATCTGCCTGAGCGAGCTGCTGGGTGCCGCACCCGTGTGCTCACTGGAGCACGTGGACGACCCCGAGACCACCGGCCTGGGCGCGCTTGCAACGCTCAACGACCCGTGCACGCTGCGCGATCTTGCCGCCCGTGCTGCCACGGCCTTCGGCAGCAACCCGCGCGTATGGGGTGAAGCCGAGCACCCGTGCCGAACCGTCGCCATTTTGGGCGGCTCCCTGGGCGACTTTGGAGAGCTTGCTATCGCCGCGGGCGCAGATGTTGTCGTGACGGGCGAGGCGGGCTACCACGTGGCGCAAGACCTTGCCTTGCGCGGGCTGCCGGTGATCTTGCTCGGTCACGACCGCTCCGAGGAACCGTTCGTTGATATATTGATGAACTCTGCAGTTGACGCCGGGGTCAACCCCCGTCATGCGATTAAAATACTGAACCCTTGCCAATGGTGGACTGTGACAAAAGGAGAGAACTTATGAGCGCCGGCGCTACGCTACTCAAGCTGCAACAGATCGATTTGGAGCTCGCCCGCAACAAGAGCGAACTTGCCAATATGCCGGAGCTCAAGGAGCTCGCTTCAAAGCGCAAGACCTATGTGAAGCTCAAGTCCGAGATGACCAAGCTCTACGCCCAGCGCAAGGATCTGGACATTGAGCTCGACGATCTCAACACCACCGAGATTCAGACCAACAACGCCATCGAGGCCGCCAAGAAGCGCCATGTCGACGGCTCCGACTACCGCGAGGTTCAGGACCTAGAGAACGAGCTCGCCACCCTGGCCAAGCGTCTGGACAAGATCGAGCACACCCGCAAGGACGTCGTCGTCGCCCACAAGGAGGCGCTCGACCGCGAGGCTCGCGCGCAGGCCATCATCGCCAAGTTCGAGGAGGGCGTGAAGGCCGATACCAAGGCCGCCCGCGCCAAGGCTGCCGATCTGCAGGCTCAGATCGATGCCGCCACCAAGGAGCGCATCGCGCTTGCCGCCATGCTGCCGACCGACGTGCTCACCGATTACGAGCGTCTGCTCAAGCAGTTCCGCGGCCTGGCCGTCGAGACCATCAAGGGCAATATCCCCACGGTCTGCCACACCGCGCTGCAGGCGTCGTCCATGAGCGACCTCAACCACGACGGCAGTGAGATTACGCACTGCCCGTACTGCCACCGCCTGCTCGTGCTCCCCAGCAAGGAAGCCTAACGATGACGGCGGCACCCAACAATTCAATGCAACTTGAGGGAAAAACGATCCTGCTGGGCATTACCGGCGGGATCGCCGCCTATAAGTCGTGCAATATCGTGCGCCTGCTGCAAAAGCGCGGCGCCCGCGTGAAGGTCGTTATGAGCGAGCATGCCACCGAGTTCGTGGGCCCGCTCACCTTCCGCGCGCTCACCAATGAGCCGGTCGCCGTGGGCTTGTTCGACGATCCCTCCGACCCCATCCACCACATTTCGCTGGCGCAGGAGCCCGATCTTGTGGTCGTGGCGCCCGCGACGGCCAATATTATCGCCAAGATGGCCAACGGCATCGCCGATGACCTCATCTCCACCACGCTGCTGGCAACGCCGCGACCCATCGTGATCGCACCCGCTATGAACAACGGCATGTGGAAGGCGCCGGCAACGCAGGCCAACATGGCCACGCTGCGCGAGCACGGTGTCCATGTGGTGGGACCCGGCAGCGGCTACCTTGCCTGCGGCGACGTGGACACGGGGCGCATGAGCGAGCCCGAGGACATCGTCGAGGCTGTCTGTGAGGTGCTCAACCCCGTGCCGCAAGACCTGACGGGCAAGCGCATCGTCATCACCGCCGGCCCCACGCACGAGCCGATCGACCCGGTGCGATTCATTGGCAACCGTTCTTCGGGCAAGATGGGTATCGCCCTGGCGGGGGAGGCCGCACGTCGCGGTGCCGCCGTCACGCTCGTGCTGGGACCGACATCGCTCGACGTTCCCCGCGGTGTGGAGTGCGTGCACGTACAGACCGCCTCAGAAATGCTCAAGGCAGCGCTGAGCGCCTTCCAGACGGCCGACGCGGCCATTTGCGCCGCCGCCGTCGCCGACTACACGCCGGCGGCCCCAGCGGACCATAAGCTCAAAAAGGCCAACGAGCGCCTGGATCGAATCGAGCTCGTCGAGACCGTTGACATCTTGGCCGAACTTTCACGCCAAAAGGGCGATCGCCTCGTAATCGGCTTTGCAGCCGAGACTGATAACGTCGTCGAGTACGCCGAGCGCAAATTGACCCGCAAAGGCTGCGATGCCATTATCGCCAACGATGTCTCACGCGCCGATTCGGGCTTTGGAACCGACACCAACAAGGCTTGGATCGTGAGCATAGCGGGTACGCAAGAACTACCCGTACTAACAAAACCCCAGCTCGCAGATACAATTTTGGACTTGCTTCAAAATTTGTAAAAAAGTTCTTGCACAAGGACAAAGTTTCGGGTTAATATACTCCCTGTTGCGAGCGAAAGCAGAGCAACAAACAAAAGCTTCGGGACGTGGCGCAGCTTGGTAGCGCACTTGACTGGGGGTCAAGGGGTCGCTGGTTCGAATCCAGTCGTCCCGACCAGAAGTTTGCAGGTCAGGCACTTAGCGCCTGACCTTTTTTGTTTTAAGCAATTGCTTAATTTTCAGTAAGCAACAGGGTGCCAAAAATCTACCTACGCGATAATCGCCTTTTGCGGCTACTTGCGCGTTTTGCACGCGCTTGAGCCGATTTATTAACGCGATATGAATCTACATACGCGTAGCTGGTATGCAGCCGAGTACAGGCTGTATTTATCGCGGCGATTAACACAGATATAGCGACTATAACGGACAAGCGTGTCGCTGTATTTATTCCAGTAGTTCACTTGATCGGTGGACAAGTTGGCAGTTGCAACGAAACGCCAAGCAGGATGGGCTCTATACGAGGACGCCGCAGGGTAATGGCGGGGGAGTGCGGCGGGCGCTCTGAGAGCCGCTGTGTGACCCCATGTCTCCTTAACTCGATAATTTGTGTTTCAAGCCACGAATCGGTCGAGCAATTGCCAAAAGAACGGCCCATGCAGGATTGCACGGGCCTTACATCAGATCAAATTTGAGCTAGAAGCACCAAGCGGAGCAGACGCAACACCATCTCGTCGCGGCCTCGGCGAGCGACATATCGCAGTCGAGGTAGACAACGAGGAAGTCGTCAGGCCCCGCAGAGGGGGACCGCGATGGTGGCCACCGCGCCGCCCGAGGGGCTGTTGGCGAGCGAGACGGAGCCCCCGTGGGCGCTCGCGGCCTCGGAGGCGACGTGGAGGCCGAGCCCGTAGTGGCGGCCTCCGTCGCGTGAGGAGCGGGAGGAGTCGTCTGTGAAGAGGCGCTCGCAGCCGCGTTCGAGGGCGGCGGGAGAGAAGCCCGGTCCGTCGTCGGACACCTCGATGACGAGGTGTCCGCCCGCGACGTCGCAGGAGACCGCCACGCGCGAGCGCGCGTGCTCGGCGGCGTTGACCACAAGGTTCGCGGCGGCTCGCGCCAGGGCGGTTCGGTCGAGTGGGGCCTCGGGCGCGCCCGCGACAGCGGGGCCCGTGGCCGCGTTGAGCGTCACGCCTCGCGCCCGGGCGATCTGGGCGGCCTCGGCGAGGACCTGTTCGCAGAGCTCGGCCGGCCGCATGGGGGCCCTCTCCGCCCCGCCGGACCCGCGCGAGGCCTCGATGAGCAGGCGCACGTAGCCGTCGAGCCTTTCGACACTGCCGGCTATGTCGCGCGCGGCGGCCGCGAGGTCGGCGTCTTTCTCGTCTTCCAGCTCCTCCGCCACGAAGTCGGCGTTGGCGCGCAGCACGGTGAGCGGCGTCTTGAGATCGTGGGCGAGCGACGCCACCTGCTCGCGCTGCCCCCGCTCCGCGGCCCAGCGGGCCTCGAGCGACTCGGCAAGGGAGGCCCGCATGGCGTCCATCGCGGCGAGGACGTCGTTCACCTCGCGCACGTTGGTGCTGCCGACCGCGAAGTCGAGCTCCCCCGCGCCGACGCGCCCCGCCGCCTCCGCGAGCGGCGCCATCTTGCGCGAGATCACGCGGCTCGCGCGGCGCGCCACGAGCGCGAGCGCGAGCGCGCTTCCCGCCGCGACGCCGACGAGCATGAGGTTCTGCGGGTTGGGAAGCAGGCCGGCGAGATCGCGCGAGACCCACTGCGGCAGGTACTCGCTGACAAGCGCGCATGCCCCGCCGTCCTTGAGCGGGAACGCGGCGTAGGTGAGGCCCGAACCCCCGCCCTCGATCTTCACTGTGCCCGGTTCCGCGGCGAGTGCCGTACGGGCCATTTCCTTCGCGTCCTCGAGCCGCGTGCCCTCGAGGTCTGTCATCAGCACGTATCCGTCCTTGTTCAGGATGAGGTAGCGGTACGCCGTCGGCACGTCCTGCTGCCCGCAGACGCCGTCGCGTCCCAGGCCCTCCGCGACCTCGCGAACATTGGCCGGCCCCCAGCTTGCCTCGTAGACGATGCCCGCGTTGATCGCCACGGAGAGCACCATGAACGAGGCGAGCCACGCCGTGGCGACCGCCGCGAACGCGTAGGCGAAGTAGCGCGCGATGACGAAGGAGAGTGGCATGCCCCCGCGACCTCGCGCCCCGATCTTCAGAGCTGCCACTTGTACCCCATCCCCCAGACGGTCGCGATCGGATCGGCGCCGGCCTCGGAGAGTTTCCTCCGGGCGCGGCTGACCTGCATGGATATGGCCGCGTCGTCGGCGTCGCTCTCCCAGCCGAGCACCGCCTCGCGTATCTGCGCGCGGCTCATGACCTGCCCGGGGTGGCGCGCGAGGTACTCGCAGATGGCGTACTCGGTGGGCGTGAGCGGCACGGTCTCGCCGCCCACGGCGAGGTCGCGCGCCCCGAGGTCGATCCGCACCTCCCCGAAGGAGAGAGCGTGCGAGCGCGGCCGGCGCTCACGGCGTAGATGGGCCGCGACCTTGGCGCGCAGTTCCGCGGCACCGAAGGGCTTGCGGACGTAGTCGTCGGCGCCCAGGCCGTAGCCGGCCACGGCATCCTCCTCGGCCACGCGCGCGGTCAGAAAGACGATGGGCCCGTCGAAGTCCGGGCGGATCTGCCGCACGAGCTCGAAGCCGTCGAGCCCCGGCATCATGACGTCGCAGAGCACGAGGTCGAAGCGCGAGAGGTCCATCCCCGGGACCGCCGTCGGGTCCGTCGCCCTGACGACCTCATGGCCGTCGCGGCCGAGGACGCGCGCGAGCGCGTCGAGGATCGCCCGTTCATCATCCACTGCCAGTATCCTCGCCATGTTCGACCTCCTGAAACTCTCGTCGGAATTGTACTAACGCCGCGCTCAGCGGTCCAGAGCCCTGCGCGCAGCCGCGGGCGCCTCAGCCGCTTCGCAAGCGCGGTAGCGCACGCCCGAGCCGCCGCGCGCCTCGATCCCGAGCCAGCCCTCGCCGTCCGACTCCCGCCCGAAGAAGATGAGCTGGAGCTCTCGGACATTGCCCCTGTCGTCCGCCGCGTCCACCAGGTAGACGTAGTTCGCCCCCGCCCCGGTGGCGTCGGCGTAGAAGCTCGCGTGGCTGCCGGGCCCGAGCGCGGGCGCCCACATGGCGATCTCAAGGTTGGGCAGCACGCGGTCGGCGATCGAGCGCAGCGCCGACCCCCCCCAGCCGGCGTCGAGCAGGGCATTCCTGCCCAGGATGAGCGCTGCGGAGAGGAGGGCGAGCACGGCGGCGAGCGGCCTCCTACGCATCTGCCCTCCCGTCCTCGAAGCGGCAGAACCAGGCGAGAAGGACGGCGGCGGCTGCCAGGGTGAGCGCGAGGCCAGCGAGCGCAGTCGTGAGGAGAGGGCCCGCCGCGCGTGCGGCGTCGATGAAGGCCTCCACCCCGAGCGACCCCAGGCGCGCGGGCCAGGCGAGCGGCACCCAGCCCAGGGGCGTCGCCAGGGTACCGGTGAGCTCGCCGGTCATGAGGCCGTGTGCAAGTCCGCCCACCGAGAAGAACGCGAGGAGCGCCCCCGCCGCGCCGCCGCCGATGGCGGCGTTGCGGCCGAGGCGCAGGGCCACGCCGAGCCCCAGCGCGTAGAGGGGCAAGCTGCCCAGCACGATGCCCGCCCAGGCGGCCGCAAGCGGAGCGGGCCCGAGCGGCAGGCGTCCGGCGACGGCG
>NZ_QRKO01000016.1:0-48860 GCF_003471985.1 Collinsella sp. AM15-2
AATGGCCTATCCGCTCAATGTGTTCGGCTGAGATCGGAAATCAACCCGGGGCTCTTTTGACTACTCCAGCAGGTAAGAAAAAAGCCCCGAGGAAACCCTCGAGGCTCTTCACAGTTTTGATGGTGGACCTGACAAGATTCGAACTTGTGACCTCCCGGTTATCAGCCGGACGCTCTAACCAACTGAGCTACAGGTCCATCATGGTGGAGGTTAGGGGGATCGAACCCCTGACCTCAGGCTTGCAAAGCCCGCGCTCTCCCAGCTGAGCTAAACCCCCACGGAGACAGTAATAAACACCCCAGCGGCGACTCGGCTCTCGCTGGGGTGTTTATTGCGAAAGAAAGTGGTGGACCTGACAAGATTCGAACTTGTGACCTCCCGGTTATCAGCCGGACGCTCTAACCAACTGAGCTACAGGTCCATCGCGCAAGGGATATATTAGACGAGTCGTTACGCGCACGTCAACAACTTTTTTGAAAATCTTTGAGAGGGGTGGTCGCCGGGCTGACGAGATGGTTTTGGTTTGCTGCTCGGACAGTCCTGCGCAAGACGAAGGCCACATTAAGTGGCCTTCTTTGCGTGCGGAACTCGCGACAAACCAAAACCATCTCGTCAGCCCGGCGACCATGGGGTCCCAAGGTTTTCAAAAAAGCGGTCGGCGCGCAGGTGCGCCGACCGCCGATATATGGGGTCTGATATTTTCTACCAGCTAGGGCCTCTTACTCGTCTAGGAGATCCTCTGGCATGTCGTTGCCGTCGCCTAGGTCGACTGGGGCCTCTTCGGCGTCGGTTGCGGCCTCGGCGCCTTCGCCTTCGGGCTTCTCCTTGGCGGCCGTCATGCGGGCTACGGCGCAGATGCGGTCGTTGTCGTCGACGGTCATCATCTTGACGCCCTGGGTAGCGCGGCCAGTCTGGCTAATCTCATCGGTCTTGACGCGAATGACCGTCGCGCCCTCCGTCACGATGAACAACTCGTGCTGCGGGCCCACCGTCTTCATGGCCGCGAGGTTGCCCTTACGCTCGGTCATTTGGATGGTGTAGACGCCCTGGCCGCCGCGATTCTGCTCCGGGTAGTCCGCGACCGGCGTGCGCTTGCCGTAGCCGCGCTCGGTGATGACGAATAGATCGCCGTTGCCGTTAGTGACTTCCATGCCCAGAACGCTCACGCCGTCCTTCATACCAATACCGCGAACGCCGCTAGTATCGCGGCCGGTGGCGCGCACCTGCTCCTCGGAGAACATGATCGCCTTGCCCGCGGTGGTGGCCAGGATAATCTTGTCGCCCTCGCGCACGCGGCGCACGTTCAGCAGCGCGTCGTCGTCACGCAGGTTGATAGCGATCAGGCCGTCGCGGCGGCTGCGGTCATATGCGCTCATTACGGTCTTCTTGACCATGCCGCTCTTGGTGGCAAACATCAGGTACTCGTCGGCAGGGAACTCGCGGCAGCTGATGACGCTCGCGATCTTCTCGCCCTCCTCGAAGGGCAGCAGGTTGACGATTGCGGTACCGCGCGCCTGGCGCGTACCCACCGGCAGCTCGTGCACCTTCAGGCGATAGACCTTGCCCTTGCTCGAGAAGAACAGCACGTACTCGTGCGTGGACGCGATGAACATCTCGTCGATGACATCGTCCTCTTTGAGGTTGACGCCCGAGACGCCCTTGCCGCCGCGCTTCTGGGCGCGGTAGGCGGCCACCGGGATGCGCTTGACATAGCCGGTGTGGGTGATGGTCACGACCATGTCCTCGTCGGCAATGAGGTCCTCGACGTCCAGGTCCTTCTCGACATGGCTGATCTCGGTGCGGCGCTTATCGCCGAACTTCTTGGAGATCTCGCGCATCTCTTCCTTAATGACGCCCAGGATCTTCTCCTCGTGCGCCAGCAGGTCCTCGTAGTAGGCGATGGCGCGGCGCAGGCCGTCCAGCTCTTCCTGAATCTTGTCGCGCTCCAGGCCGGTCAGGCGGCGCAGCTTCATCTCGAGGATGGCCGTGGTCTGCTCGGGCGTAAAGCCAAAGCGCTCGATCAGGCGGCTGCTGGCCTCGGAGTCGGTCTGCGAGGAGCGGATAATGCTGATGACCTCGTCAATATGATCGAGAGCCATCAGGTAGCCCTCGAGGATATGCGCGCGGGCCTGGGCCTTCTTAAGGTCGAAGCGGGTGCGGCGGGTGACGACGTCGACCTGGTGGTCGATGTAGTGCTGCAGCATCTCGCGCAGGCTCAGGCATTTGGGAACGCCGTTGACGAGCGCCAGGTTGTTGGCGCCAAAGGTCGTCTGCAGCGAGGTGTACTTATACAGGTTGTTGAGCACGACCTGCGGAATGACGCCCTTCTTGAGCTCGATGACCAGACGGATGCCCTTCTGGTTGGACTCATCGCGCATATCCGAGATGCCCTCGATGCGCTTGTCGTTGACGAGCTGGGCGATCTTCTCCTGCAGGGTGCCCTTGTTGACCATGTAGGGAATCTCGGTAAAGACCAAGCGGCTGCGGCCGGTCTTGGTGGACTCCACGTGGGCCTTGGCGCGCACGGTAATGGAGCCGCGGCCGGTCTCGTAGCTCTGCTTAATGCCGGCGCTGCCCATGATGATGGCGCCGGTGGGGAAGTCCGGACCGGGCATGATCTGCATGAGCTCGTCGACAGTGGCGTCGGGATTATCGATCAGGTAGCAGGTTGCCTCGATCGCCTCGGTGAGGTTATGCGGGGCGATATTGGTGGCCATGCCGACGGCGATGCCCTGGCTGCCGTTGACCAGCAGGTTGGGGAAGCGCGCAGGCAGCGCCTGAGGCTCGGCGAGCGATTCGTCGTAGTTGGGCTGCCAGTCGACGGTATCCTTCTGCAGGTCACGCAGCAGCTCCATGGCGGGCTTTGCCAGGCGGCTCTCGGTGTAACGCATGGCAGCGGCGCCGTCGCCGTCGATGTTGCCGAAGTTGCCGTGGCCGTCGATGAGCGGCGTGCGCATGGAGAACCACTGCGCCAGGCGAACCATTGCCTCGTAGACCGCGGAGTCACCATGCGGATGGTACTTGCCGATAACTTCGCCGACCGTCCAGGCCGACTTCTTGTGTGGGCGGTTGGGGTAGATGCCGCTCTCGTTCATCGCGTACAGAATGCGGCGGTGAACCGGCTTTAAGCCGTCGCGCACGTCCGGCAGGGCGCGCGCCGTGATGACCGACATCGAATACTCGATGAACGACTGTTTCATCTCACGGCCGAACTCCGAAATCTGGAGCTGGCCGCCATTGATATCCTCGCCGGCCGAGGCGCCACGGTCGACTTCGCCAAAGCTCTCCTCGAGCTCGCCGTCGTCTTCTTCCTCATCATCATCGGCATCGGGGTTATAGGCGTCCGGATCGCCGTCCTCGCCCTGCTCAGCACGGGCAAGCAGGCGCTTCAGATCGTCGGGCATGCCGGCATCGCCGGCCTCGCCCATACCCTCGTTATTGTTGATATCGTCTGCCACGTTACCTCCTCATGGTTTGCGTGGTCCATTAGTTCCCTACCACGGAGACGGATTACCGGGAATGCCGGATAACCCTCCTAGGTTTTCCAGGTGCCCCAGGTTGCCCTGAAGGATGAGGGCGCACGCCTTGCGTGCGGCGCCCGAAATCCTGAAGGGCAAGATGGGGTGCCTGGGAAAGCTAGGCGTCTAGGAAGCGTGCGTCATGCGCGTGCTTCTCGATGTACTCGCGGCGATAGCCGACCTCGGAACCCATCAGCTCGCGCACGGCGCGGTCTGCCACCACGGCATCCTCGATCGACACGCGCTGCAGGATGCGGGTCTTGGGATCCATCGTCGTCGAGGCGAGCTGCTTGGGGTCCATCTCGCCCAGACCCTTGTAGCGCTGGACGGTATAGCCCTTGCGCTTTTTGGTGATCTTGCCGTCCTTGGCCTTGCCGTCCTCGTCGTTATCGTCGGGGTTCAGGCCCAGACTCTGGATGGTGTCGCGCAGGATCTCGTCTTCGGGCTGGCGGCCGTTGGGATACACGTAGTGGATCTTGTTGCGCACCTTAATGCCAAAGATGGGCGGGCAGGCAACATAGACGTAGCCGGCATCGATCAGCGGACGCATGTACTTGTAGAAGAATGTCAGCAGCAAGATGCGGATATGCGCACCGTCGACGTCTGCATCGGTCATGATGATGATCTTGTGGTAACGCGCCTTGGTGATATCGAAGTCGCCGCCGTCGCCGGCGCTCGTCGTAACGCCGCAGCCGATCGCGGTAATCAGCGACTGGATGGTGTCGCTCGAGAACGCGCGATGGTCACCAACGCGTTCGACGTTCAAAATCTTGCCGCGCAGGGGCAGAATCGCCTGGATGTCTCGGCGACGGCCGTCCTTGGCCGAACCGCCTGCCGAGTCGCCCTCTACGATAAAGAGCTCGGTCAGCTCGGCATCGCGCACCGAGCAGTCAGCGAGCTTACCGGGCAGGGACGCCGTCTCGAGCAGGCTCTTGCGGCGGGTCGCCTCGCGCGCCTTGCGGGCGGCGTTGCGCGCTTTGCAGGCCTGTTGCGCCTTCTTGACGATCTCACGAGCGGGCTTGGGATGCTCCTCGAGGTAATCGGTAAGGCCGTCGGTCACGATCTTGAGCGTGAGCGCGCGCATATAGGAGCTGCCGAGCTTGGCCTTGGTCTGGCCCTCAAACTGCGGATCGGGCAGCTTGACCGAGATAACGGCCGAAAGGCCCTCGCGCACGTCGTCGCCGGTCAGGTTGGCGTCTTTTTCCTTGAGCAGGTTCTGCTTGCGCGCGTAATCGTTGATCACACGGGTGAGCGCGGTGCGGAAGCCCTCAAGGTGCATGCCGCCCTCGGGAGTGTAGATGTCGTTGGCAAACGACATGACGTTCTCGCCGTAGCCGCTATTCCACTGCAGGGAAACCTCGACCTCGCCCATCTTGGCCACAGGCGCGTCCGGGTCCGACTTGCCCTCGATGTAGATGGGCTCCTTAAAGGCCTCGGGGACGTCCTTGCCCTCGTTGAGGAACTTGACGAAGTCGATGATGCCACCCTCGTAGCAAAACTCCTCCACGTGGGGAGTCGCCTCGCGCTCGTCGGTCAGCACGATTTTGAGGTTCTTATTGAGGAACGCTGTCTCCTGCAGACGGTTGTGCAGCGTATCGAAATCGTAGATGCAGGTCTCGAAGATCTCGTCGTCGGGCCAGAAGGTGACGGTGGTGCCCGTCGAATCCGAGGTGCCTACGACCTCCATCTTCTTGACGGTCTTGCCGCGCGAGAACTCCATCTCGTAGGTGTTGCCATCGCGACGAACCTGAACGACCACGCGCTTGGACAGTGCGTTGACGACGGAGATGCCCACGCCGTGCAGGCCGCCCGAGACCTTATAGGCCGAGTTATCGAACTTACCGCCGGCGTGCAGGATCGTCATGACGACCTCGAGCGTCGGGATCTTTTTAACAGGGTGCTCGTCGACGGGGATGCCGCGCCCGTCGTCGACGACCGTGATGGAGTTGTCGGCGTGGACCGTCACCTGGATCTCGGTGCAGAAACCGGCCATGGCCTCGTCGACGGAGTTGTCAACGATCTCCCACACCAGGTGATGCAGACCGCTGGCGCTCGTCGAGCCGATATACATGCCCGGGCGCTTACGAACGGCCTCGAGACCTTCGAGAATCTTAATCTCGCCGCCATCGTAATCGTTTTCGTTTGCCACACGTCCTCCTTCAGTCAAGAAAATGTGTACAGCCTTACTAGTCTATCGTAAAAAAATACCCTCGGGAACGAGGGTATTTGGCTCTACAAGGCCGCCAGATGCGATTTAAGGCTCTTTTTTGCTTTGCACGCCCTTGGCCCACTCGGCACTGGCTCTCATGGCGTTCTCGAGGGCCTCGCGCAGTTTTTGGTCTTCGATGGGCGCCACTTGGCGCTCGATCTCGGTACGCTCGGCCTCACTTAGGTCGGCGTGCGGGGCCGGCGATCGCTCGGTCGTCGCCGGGCGCAGGCGCTCCTTGGCGGCGGGCGGCGTGTGACCGGGCGCGGTGGTTTTGAACACCAGGCCGTCCACATGCGCACCGGCGCGCTCCATGCGCGCGCGGATGATCTCGCGCAACAACGTCATTTCCTGCGTCCACGAGGGCGAGTCGAGATACACCAGCAGCTCATTGGACTCGGGCAGGTAGCGCAGTCCCGTCACATGCCGCCCCTCGCGCGTGCCCGAGCACACCGCGTTCCATGCGCGATAGACCGTGCGCGACTCCTCGGCGGCCTCCATCTGCGCACGGCGCTCAGGGGTCGCAGCCGCCAGGATGCGCTGGCGCTCTGCGTTCAAAAACCCGCTGAAGGCGACCGTTTCGCTCTCGCGCTCGTAATTAGCACGTCTCACCCATGCTCACCACCTTGGCTCGATCAAGCAGGTCATCGGTAAAGTACCCCAGGTTGGTCGTAGTTATGACCGTCTGGATATCATCGCCGATCAGCCGCAGGAAAGCGCCGCGACGTTCGCCGTCGAGCTCGCTCATCACGTCGTCCAGAAGCAGCAGTGGGGCGGTGCCCAGGACATCGCGAGCCACGGCAACCTCGGCCACCTTCCAGGACAGCACCAGCGTGCGCTGCTGTCCTTGGCTGGCAAATGAACGGGCGGAGCGACCCGCCACGGTGAACTCGATCTCGTCGCGATGCGGTCCCACCAACGTCACGCCGCGGCGAATTTCCTCGTCGGCATGCTCGTCAAGGGCGGCCAGCATGCGCTCGTACGCCCAGCCCTTCAGCTCTTCGCGATCCTCGACCTGGGGCAAATCCCCCAGCGTGGACGCATAGGTCACGTTGGCGGTCTCACCTGACGCCACTTGCCCGTAGGCAGTGTGCACATGGCCCGCCAGCCGGTCGAGCAGGGCCAACCGGTGCACGAGCAGGGCCGAGCCCGCGCGGGCAATCGAATCGTTCCACGCGCCGAGCATCTCGCGGCAGCACCAGGTCTCCTTGAGCAAGGCGTTACGCTGGGTCACGCAGCGCCCATAGGTGCTCGCAAGATCGGCATAGCGTGCGCTCAGCTGCATGCCAAAGTCATCGAGGGCGGCTCGGCGCACACTGGCGCCTCGCTTAACCATGTCCAGATGGTCGGGGCAAAACAGCACGCTCGGCAGAACCCCGCGCACACCGGCGGCAGAGCATCTCTTGCCGTTGCGGCTAAACGAGCGCTTACCGTCCTCCGCGCTCAATCCCATATCAAGCACGCGGCCGTCGCCCTCGATCCTCAGCTCGACCTTGCACGAGCCCACGCCGTCATGGACGAGCTCGGCTGCGGTCGGATGCCTAAACGAGGCGCCGCTCGTCAGCAGCTGCAGCGCCTCTATGAGATTGGTCTTTCCCGCCGCGTTGGGTCCCGCAAGTATCGTCACGCCCTCGTCCAGGGCAAGGTGATAGCTATCGAAGCTGCGGTAGTGCGCGACGGAAAGATCGCGGGCGAACATGGTCATGGCGCAGCGCTAGATGCGGACCGGCATGACCAGGTACAGGTAGTTGATCTTGTCGTAGGACTTGAAGATGCCCGCCTGCGAGTAGCTCTTGAGCTCCAGCGTGATCTCCTTCTCCTTGGACAGGGCATTGAGGCAGCCGAAGATGTAGTGGTAGTTGAAGGCGATGGTACCCGACTCGCCCTCGGCCTCGACATCGATCGTCTCCTGCGCAAGGTCCTGGTCATTGGAAATGGAGGACAGGCCCATCTGCCCGTTCTCGACATCGATCTCGAACTTGACGGCGGGGTTGGCGCTCGCGATAACGGCCACGCGCTTGAGGGCGGCGTTAAAGGCGGCGACGTCGATCTTGACGCTCGTCACGCACGAATCGGGGATGAGCTGCTTGTAGTTGGGGTACACGCCCTCGATGCGACGCGACACGTAGGTGGTGTTGCCGGCCTCGAAGACGACCTGGGTGTCGGTAGCCCCGATCATGATGGTCGCTTGGCTGGCCATGATGTTCAGCGCGTCGTTAAAGGCGTCAGCCGGAACGTTGAGCTCAAAGGAGCCCTCGAGGGTCGAGGTCTCGACCTGCGTATCGCACACGGCCAAGCGGAAGGAATCGGTCGCTACCAGGCGTACGGTGTTGTTCTCGACCTTCATGTGCACGCCGCCCAGGATGGGGCGAGCCTTGTCGGTCGAGGTGACGCGCCACACGCGGCCGACCATTTCGGACAAGACATCGGTCGGCAGCTCCACGGCACTCTCGATGGCATAGGCCGGAAACTCGGGGAAGTCATTGGCATCGAGCGTGTTCAGGCGGAAAGAGCTCTTCTCGCAACCAATCAGCACCTGGCGCTCGGACAGCTCAAAGGTAACCGGGGCATCGGGGAGGGTCTTGGTGATATTGGAGAGCATCTTACAGGGAATAACCATCTCGCCCTCTTCTTCGACATGCGCCGCGATGCGATGACGGATCGAGATGGTGTAGTTAGAGGTCTGGAATTCCAAGATGCCGTCTTGGGCCTTAACGAGCACGCCCGACAGGATGGGGAGGGTGGATGCCGAAGCGACACCCTTCATAACGACGCCGATGGCTTGTGTAAGCGAGCTCTGGCTGACGGTGAACTTCATCTTTTAATACCTTTCTATAGATATAAATATCTTAATAATAGTAATAGCACTGACGAAACTGTTGATTACTCCCAAAGACGCAGGTCAGACCCAGAAAGAGAATCGACAGCAACCTGTGTGCAACAGGGGTGGTTTTCCACGTTCAAAACCTGCGCAAAACTTTTCATCACCGCGGGTTGGGTTTTAGACACCTTATGCCCGTGGTTTCGACAAGTTTTCAACAGGTGTCTCTATTTCCCTACGAGCGCAGTGTAATTTTATCGCGCAGCGACTTGAGGTCTTCGGTGACGGTGCGGTCTTCCTGGATCATCTTCTGGACCTTTTTGTAGCTCGTACTGACGGTCGAGTGGTTGCGGTTGCCAAATTCGGCGCCCACCGCCGTGGTCGTCATCTCGCACATCTCGATGGCCAGGTAGATAGCGATATGGCGTGCTTTGGCGATATTGGCGTTGCGACGCGGGCCGATGAGCTCCTCGTGCGTCACGCCGTACTGCTCTTCGATGACGGACTGAACCGTCTGGACGTTGATCTTTTTGGCCGATGTGTCGAAGTACTGGCTGGCGATGGCGTCGATATCGTCAAAGGTGAGCTCCCCGCCCTCGCGCTCGCGGTCGCCCGCCTCGCCGGCGCAGCGCTCGCAAAAGCTCTCGAGTTCGCGGATGTTGGTGCCCGAGACCTCGGCCATGTGTTTAAAGTGCTCGTCGGTCAGGTGCCCGCTGTCGCCCCCATAGGCCGCCAGCAGCGAGTCGTCGCCTGCCTCGGGAGCGGCGACGATGGTGTTCTCGTAATAGCGCTGCAAGATCTTGTATTTCATCTCGTAGCTGGGCTCTGCGACCAGGCAGAGCATGCCGGCGTTGAAGCGGCTGGTCAGACGCTCGTCCATGCTCAGGTCCTTGGGGGCGCGGTCTGCCGCGATGACGACCTTCTTGTTGTTGCGGATGAACTCGTCCATGAGCTGGAAAAAGTAGTCCACGCTCGCGCGCTTGCCGATGATGTTTTGGATGTCATCGATGATGAGCACGTCCACGCCGTGGTATGCCTGCATGATAGGGGCGTTGCTCTTCTTTTGGCGGTCGAACTCGGTCATCAGGTCGTCCAGATATGCCTGGGAGTTGGCATACTTGACCTTGATCTCGGGCGACTTCTCGGCGAGCTCGTTTTTGATGGCAAGCAGCAGGTGCGTCTTGCCCAGGCCCGATTTGCCGTAGATGAACAGTGATGTGCACGTGCCGCGCTCGTCCGCGAGGGCGGCAAACTTGAGTGCCGAGCGATAGGCATGGCTGTTCTCGGGGCCGTAGACAAAGTTCTCAAAGGTAAATTTTGAGTTCGCGGCGAGTGGGGCTCCATCCGTATTCTGCTCGGCCGGCACGGTCGGTGCTGGCATGGGTGAAGCGGGGGTCGCGGCTTGCGTGGACTTAGTCGGCGCTCCGCCCTTCATCTGGTTCATCATGCGACGAAAATCATCGGCCGAGAGCGTGTTCTTGATTGCAATGCCCGAATCCGCGCCCGCCGCTGCGTCGTGAGCGATAGGCATGTGCGTGACGGGTGCGTTCGTTGACGTCGCCGCCGCGGTCGGCAACGGTGCCATGGTTTCACGGGAAACATCGCTGTGCTGGTGCTCGATTGCCGGCACGTCGCCTGCGGAGGCCGCCACCGCCGGGGAAGCAGCGGGAGCCGTGGCGGGCGCCGTCGCGGTAGCGGATTCCGTCGCGCCGCCTTGCGGTGCCACGATGTTGAGCGCGATCGGTGCAAAGGCGATTTCTTCCAGATAGGCCTCAATGGTCGGCTGATGCTTTTTGAGCTGCGCGATGGCAAAGCGCGAGGGGGCCTCGATCGTGAGCGTATCTTCGGTCAGGCTTATGGCGCGCGATTGTCCCAGCATGTTGATGAGGCGTGCATCTTGGCCGTCGCGCTGGCAAAAGGCGATGGCATCCCCCAGGATGATGCTTGCTTCCTCGTCCACTATCTCTCCCGTTCTTTAGCTCTGAGCTCGCACGCGAGCGGCGCCGAGTTCGGTCAGATGGTATTTCTGGCCATGCTTGATGACCAAGCCGGCCTGCGCCAAGTCATTGAGCGTGCGTGACCAAGTGGGGGCCGAGTTTCCAAACGCCCTCGCCAGATCGGTAGCACCGCACGCTTGATTTTGCGCCAGATAGCCCAGCGCGGCGTTGCCGCGATCGCTTACGAACACGTCCGGTTGTGGCTGCGCATACTGATTTGCTGCATTAGGATACATCATTTGAGCTGCTGGTTGTTGAGAACTCTGCATCGGCGGCATTTGCTGTTGAAAACTTTGAGGCCACTGTTGGTAAGGCTGCGGAGGCATCTGCTGGGCCCAGGGGTTGTACTGCTGCTGCGGCATCTGCTGGTACGGCTGCTGGTATCCCTGCTGGTACTGCTGCGGGAACTGCTGGCCATTCCCCAGTGGCGGCATCTGCTGATATGGATATCCCTGCTGGTACGGCTGATAGCCCATTTGCTGGCCGCCCGGTGCCCCCGTCGCCTGCTGCATTGCTGCTGCATCCTGATCCGCCAGCGGCATGGCCTCTGGCACGTTTGGCGGCATCGACATCGATGCCGCCTGGGGCTCTTGTACAGGAAGCATTCCGGGCTGCTGCATCTGTCCCATGCGGGGCTGCATCTGCTGCGTTGCCATGGGCTGCTGCGCAAAAGCTCCCGGCAGGGGATATGTGGGCTGCTCCGTCTCGGGCCGCACGGCAGCGCCGCGTCCGCCGGCGCGTTCGATTTCCTGCACGCGTTTAGGGTTCAGGCTTACCGTAACCACGGTGCCGTTGCCCATGTTGTCCTCGATGGATACGGCACCGCCGGCGTTTTCCAAATACTCCTGCACCATGGGAAACCCTGCTCCGGTTCCACGGATGTAGCGCTTCATCTTGCTGTTTGCGCTGGTAACGCCAAAGTCGAAAGCGCGCTCCTTGTCGTCGATGCCGGGCCCCTGATCGGCAAATCGGATGGTGTCTCCGCCGTCCAGAATCGAGATGATGGGCTCGGCAAAGTGTGCGTGGATAAAGTTTTCGACAATCTCGCGGATGACCATGAGCGAGATGTGGCCACCTTGCTCTTTCATGCACTGGTAGACGGTGTTGGTCGTCTCTTCCAAATACGTGCGGACGTCTTGCGGCTCAATGACGATCACACGCGGTGTCGACAGCATGTCGTCATAGACGGCGATGCGCGCGGCGTACATGGCTTTTGGCGCCTGCGTGGTCGTCTGCTCGCCTTCCTCACGCTCTTCGCGCACGCCGGTGATGTGCTCGTTGTCGGGTGCCGGGTCTCCGGAATCGACCATGGTGTAAAAGTCGTCAGACATGCCGCTCGCAATCTTTCAAAAGGTTTCGAACAAATAGTAGCTCACCGTGCAATGTTTCTCATCTTTCGACAACTTTTCAAAACCTGTTGAAAACTCTGGAAAACGGACGAAAAGTTCTCAACATTGCCAACATGACCTGTTGAAAACTCGATGAAATATCGTGAAAAGTTGCCATGCACCGCTAAATCGAGCTCGGCTTATGGGGGAACCGTGTGAACTGCGCAACCTTTTACCTTTGATTTCTTGACATTTGAACATTGATTTCCCTACAATCTTCAAGCTCACGTGTCTATATCTGCGTCCGCGCCCCCGCGGACACTCGAAATGCAGCAGGAGGAACTTAAGATGAAGCGTACGTATCAGCCTAATAAGCGTAAGCGTGCCAAGACCCATGGCTTCCGTGCCCGTATGGCCACTAAGGGTGGTCGTGCCGTGCTCGCCCGTCGTCGCGCCAAGGGCCGCAAGCGTCTCACTGTCTAGCAGCGATACACACATCTCGCATGAAGACTATTAAGTCTCGGCAAGATTTCGAGCATGTGTTCAGTCAGGGGCGTCGTTTCAATCACCCTCTGATTCGAATGACCATATGTGAATCGGTTGGCGAAGGCGACTCCGGAAGGGTCGCCTTCGTTGGTGCTAAACGGCTCGGTTGTGCTGTCGTGCGCAACCGTTCTAAGCGTGTGATGCGCGAGGCCGCCCGCAGCTGTGGATTTCCCGTTGCGGGTTATGACATCATCTTGTTCGCAACTCCCAAGACGAGGGTTTCTTCGCCTCAGGAGATGGACAATGCATTGCGTTCGCTTATGAAACGCGCCGGCGTTGCCGGGGAGGAGCGATGAGCAATCACGTTTTGCGACGTGTTGCCATCGCTCCTATTCGCATATATCAACAGGTTATTTCGCCCTTATTGCCTGACGCCTGCATTTATTACCCAACGTGCTCGCAATACGCCATCCAGGCGATTGAGAAGTACGGTGTTTTGAGAGGCTGCTGGCTTGCCGTGAGGCGCATCGCTCGCTGCAATCCCCTGCACGTCGGCGGTTATGACCCTGTGCCCTAGCGGGCACTCGCTATCGGAGGAAAACTTACATGTGGGATTGGATCGTTAACATCCTTTTCGAGCTGCTCAAGCTCATCCAGACCTTTGCGGTCGACTGGGGCCTGTCCATCATTATCCTGGTGGTCATCATCCGTCTGCTGCTGACGCCGCTTATGCTCAAGTCGACCAAGTCGACGGCTCGCATGCAGGTGCTGCAGCCCAAGATGCTCGAGATCCAGGAGCGCTATGCCGACGATCCCCAGCGTCAGGCCGAGGAGATGCAGAAGTTCTACAGCGAGAACAAGTTCAACCCCATGGCTGGTTGTCTGCCGCTGTTGATCCAGATGCCTGTCCTGTTCGCCTTGTTTACGTTGCTGCGCAACCTGCCTGACTACTTTAACGACGGCACGTTCTCGTTCTTTAATATTCTGCCCGACCTGACCACCACGCCGAGTGCCTCCTTTGCCGATGGCTTTATGGTCGCGCTGCCTGCGCTGGTCTGCCTGATCCTGTTCGCTGTCCTGACCCTTATTCCGCAGCTCTATATGTCGCGCAACCAGACCGGCCAGCAGGCTCAGAGCATGCGTATGATGGCCGTTGTCATGACGGTCATGATGCTTTGGATGGGCTGGAGCCTTCCCGTTGGTGTTCTGCTGTACTACGACGTCTCGTCTGCTTGGCAGGTTATCCAGCAGATTTTTGTGACGCAGAAGGTCATCGACAAGGCGAAGGCCGATGAGGAGGAGCGTCTTAAGAACGCGCCGCTGCAGGTTGAGGTCACTCGTCGCGAGAAGAAGCCGCGCCCGCACAAGAAGAAGTAGCGGGATATCAATCTAATTTAGGTACCTAACTTTTGGAGTACGTTATGTCTGAAGAGATCATCGAGGATATGCTTGAGGAGGTTGCCCCGCAGGTCGCGGGCGATTATCCCGAGATTGCACAGCGCTATAAGGCCGGTGAAGAGCTGACCGACGAGGAGCTCGACACCATTGCCGATGTCGCGATTTCCATCCTGCGTTCCATCCTTTCGCACTTCGATGCTGCCAGCTCTCCTATCGATGAGTATGAGGGCGACGAGGGCGAGCTGATTTTGGATGTAACGGCTCCCGACCTTGCTGTTCTCATTGGCCGTCATGGTCGCACCCTTGATGCCCTTCAGGTTATGTTCTCATTGCTGGTGAGCCGCAAGCTCGGCTTTAGGTATCCGGTTGTAGTGGACGTTGAGGGATACAAGAGCCGCCGTCAGGACAAGGTTGCATCCATGGCTCAGTCTGCTGCCGAGCGTGCCATCCGCACTCATAAGAGTGTTTCGCTTCCGCCCATGAATGCCTACGAGCGCCGACTGGTTCACATTGCACTTCGTGGCAATGATGCCGTCGATACTCATTCTGAGGGTTCTGACCCTGATCGCCATGTGGTGATTGTTGCTCGATAATCTACTCGAGCTTATGCTAAGGGGACGTGGTTTCCACGTCCCCTTTTTTTGTCAAAAGTTCTCGATACACTGATTTTTGTCAGAAAGGAGCTTTCGTTGTTAGTACTTACTGATCAGCAAGCTGACGAGATGTTGACTCGTCTAACTTCCTATTGCAAAGAGTATTCCTTAAGCGTATCTGATGTTGAGCTGAGGAAATGTATTCAGCATTTGGATTTGGTTCTGGAAACAAATAAGACAACCAATCTTACCCGCATTCTTAATGTAGAAGATGCTGCGGTACTTCATATCCTCGACTCTCTTGTTTTGCTCCCCTATATCAATATGGCTCCTGAGGGAGCTTTGCTCGATATGGGGACAGGTGCGGGCTTCCCTGGTATTCCGTTAACCATAACCACGCATCGTAAAGCTACTTATATTGACTCTGTTGGTAAGAAGGTTGATGCCGTCAATTCTTTTGTTCATGCTCTTGGATTGAAATATGCTCATGCGATTCATGATCGTCTTGAAGAATATGCTCGAAGCCATAAGAAGCAGTTCTCTGTCGTAACCGCCCGCGCACTGGCTCCTCTACCGATTCTTGTTGAGTATGCAGCTCCGTTCCTCAAGGATGGAGGGCTATTTGTTATCACCAAGGGCAATCCTTCGGATGAGGAGCTTGCTTCCGGCATGTCAGCAGCTAAGATTTGCGGCTTCACTTTGCTTCTGAATGTCGCAATCGATTTGCCTGAGGGCTTGGGCCACAGGGAGTTTATTGTATTTCAGAAGAGTCATCCAGCATCCGTTTCATTGCCTCGTGCAAATGGCATGGCAAAGAAGAATCCGCTTGCCTAGATGTTTCACGTGAAACATAATGGATACTAACAACTTGCAGTGTTTCACGTGAAACATGGCGGTTGATATCGAATCGGAATGTTTCACGTGAAACATCCTCCGTTTGACAGCTTTAATACACACCAGGAGGGACCGTGGGATTTCGCGACGTTAAGCGTTCTAAGAACGCAAAAGACACGCGTATCATTGCAATCATCAATCAAAAAGGCGGCGTCGGTAAGTCAACGACGGCTGTAAACCTTGCAGCAGCACTGGGTGAGCAGGGTCGTAAGACACTGATTGTCGATTTTGATCCGCAGGGAAACAGTACCAGTGGATTTGGAATTGAAAAAGAAGACCTTGATCACTGCATCTATGATGCATTGTTGAATGATGTGCCGGCAGAATCGCTTGTTCTTGATACAAATTGCAAAAAGGTATTCGTAATTCCAGCTACGATTCAGCTTGCAGGTGCCGAAATTGAGCTCGTAAGCGCAATTGCTCGTGAAACCCGCCTCAAAGATTTGCTTGAGCCGATTCAGGACGAGTTCGATTTTATTTTCATTGACTGTCCTCCTTCGCTCGGCCTGCTTACTATCAATGCCTTGACCGCAGCAGATAGCGTTTTGATTCCAATCCAGTGTGAGTATTACGCACTCGAGGGCGTTACGAAGCTGCTTGAGTCAATGAAGATGGTCAAATCACGTCTGAACAAGGGCTTAGACACCTATGGCGTGCTTATGACCATGTATGACTCGCGTACTTCTTTGTCGAATCAGGTTGTTGAGGAAGTTCAATCGTACTTTGGTGATAAGGCGTTTAAGACGCTGATTCCCCGTACGGTTAAAATCTCTGAAGCTCCGTCTTTTGGAGAACCGGTAATTACCTATGCACCTCAAAACAAGGGTGCAAAAGCGTATATGAACCTTGCAAAAGAGGTGATCAAGCGTGCCTAGTGCAAAGAAACGTGGCGGATTGGGGCGTGGACTCAATGCTTTGGTCTCTGAGGCCGAGTATGAGACCGGTGGTTCGTCTGCATCTGCTTCAAATGCCGTATCTGAAACAAAACTACCTATTGAGGATATCGTTCCCAACCCTAATCAACCGCGAATTCACTTTAATGAAACTGAACTTCGCGAGTTGAGCGAGTCAATCCAAGAACATGGCGTTTTGCAGCCGCTCTTGGTTCGCAAGCATGGAAACGGCTATGAGATCATCGCTGGCGAGCGTCGTTACCAGGCGTCAAGGCTTGCAGGTCTTGAGGAACTGCCTGTCATCATTAAAGATGTTAATGATGAAGAGATGCTGGCTCTTGCTCTTATCGAAAACCTTCAGCGTTCTGATCTGAATCCCGTCGAAGAGGCTAAGGGCTATCGCCAGCTCATCAATGCTAGCGGTATGACCCAGGAGGCATTGTCGAAGGCCGTAAGCAAGTCGCGCTCTGCAATTACAAACTCGCTGCGCCTTCTCGATCTCCCCGAAGTAGTTCAGCAGATGATTTTTGAGGGTAGACTTACTGCTGGTCACGCACGTGCGATTCTTGCAGTTCCCTATGAGGATGCTCGAATTCGACTTGCAGAGAAGGTTGTTGCGGAGGGCCTTTCCGTAAGAGCGACAGAAAATCTTGCTCCATTGTTTTCTGCCGGAGAGACACCTAAGACGCCGCGGCCTGCAACGCCTCAGTCTTTTAAAAAGGCTGCGCGTGTGCTTCGTCAGGTATTTAATACCAACGTTCGTGTGAAGAGCTCGCGTGGAAAGAATAAGATTGAGATTGAGTTTAAAGACGAGGAAGAGCTCTCTCGTATTCTTGGTGAAATGATTCAGTTTGATCAAGGAGGCCAAGATGAGGAATAAGATTTTTACTGCGATTGCATTGGCGACGACTGTCGCGGCTGGTGCCTTTGCTGGCTATAAGATCGCGACAGACGATGAACTTCGAGGTCGTTTGCTTCGTGGTGCGCAAGATATTGTCGATACTTCCAAGAAGAAAATGGATGTTATGACAGAAGATGTTGCCATGCGCACTGCTCAGGTAACAAAAAATCCTAAGATTAATCAAGGTTGGGTTAGCAACCAATGGGAAAATGTAGGCTATTAGGTACCTAACAATTACCCTGCATATTTTGAGCGGCCCTTGTCTGATTCATGAGACAAGGGCTGCTTATTTTGTCCGTAAACAATGGGGAAGCTAGCAGCGGTCCAAAATTGAGGTCAATAAATGAAACGGCCCCTGTTGCATATCCTGCAACAGGGGCCGTCCGATGTTTCACATGAAACGTTTTGGAGTGCGACTCCCCTATGCGCTCTTCTGAACTTTGAAGCGCTGTTTCAGCTGTCCGCAAGCGGCGTCAATATCGTTACCACGGGAGTTACGAATCGTGGTCTCGATGCCACGGGACTCAAGACGACGCTGAAGATCCTCAACCTTATGAATCGGCGACGGCTTGAGCGGGCTGCCCTCGATGTCGTTAAGTTGAATCAGGTTAACGTGGCACAGCGTTCCCTCGCAGAAGTCGCAGAGTGCCTGCATCTCGGGATTCGTATCGTTGACGCCTTCGATCATGGCATACTCATAGGTCGGGCGGCGGCCAGTCTTCTCGGTGTAGAGCTGAAGCGCTTCGTGAAGGCGAAGCAGCGTGTATTTCTTAACACCGGGCATGAGCTTATTGCGCGTCGACTGGATGGCGGAATGCAGGGAAACGGCAAGAGTGAACTGCTCGGGGATATCGGCAAATTTGCGAATACCGGGAATAACGCCGCTGGTAGAGACGGTGAGGTGACGAGCGCCGATACCGATACCATCGGGGTCGTTGAGGATACGCAATGCCTTGAGAACCTCGTCGTAGTTGGCAAACGGCTCGCCCTGGCCCATGAAGACAACGCTTGTGGCACGCTCGCCAAAGTCGTTGGATACATGAAGCACCTGGTCGACGATCTCTTGAGCGGTCAGAGAGCGCTTGAGGCCGTTGAGACCGGTAGCGCAAAAGGCGCAGCCCATGCCGCAGCCTGCCTGGGTTGAAACGCAGACGGAAAGTTTGTTACGACGGGGCATGCCGACAGTCTCGACGGAAATGCCATCGTGGTACTCGAGCAGATACTTGCGCGAGCCATCTTTGGAAACCTGCTTGGTGAGTTCAGTCGGCGTATCAAAGGCAAAAGCCTCTTTAAGCTGCTCACGGAAAGCCTTGGGAAGGTTGGTCATATCGTCAAACGAACAAACGTTCTTCTCAAAGACCCATTCGATGAGCTGCTTCGCGCGGAAGGCGGGCTGGCCAAGTTCGGCCACGAGCTCGCGAATATCGTTTTGGCTCAAGTCGCGAATGTCCTGAGATTTAGTCCTGGGATTCATGGAAGCCTTTCGATTTTGGGGAAACGTAGAGGGTATCGCTACAATATGGTATCAGCTGCAGAAATTATAGAGGAGGAGTCTGCCCATGCCGGGTAAAAGCCTAGAGAACATGCACGTAGCGGTCTTGGCGGGCGGTCATTCCGCCGAGCGCGAGATCTCGCTCGATTCGGGAAAGAACGTTGTGGTGGCACTGAAAGAAGCCGGCTACACCTCGGTGGAGCTGCTTGACACGGCCGCTGATGACTTTATGGTAACCATGGCGACCGGCGGATTCGATGTGGCATTTATCGCCATGCACGGCGCCGGCGGTGAGGATGGCGCCATGCAGGGTGCCATGGAGACCCTGGGTATCCCCTACACGGCCTCGGGCGTACTTGCCAGCGCCTGCGGTGCCGACAAGGAGGTCTCTAAGCTCCTATACGCCAAGGCGGGCATTCCCATTGCCCCCGGCCTTGCGCTCGAGGTGGGCGATGAAGTCGATATCGATCATATCGTTGAGGTTTGTGGCGAACGCTGCTTTGTGAAGCCGGCCGTCAACGGTTCCAGCTATGGCATTTCCCTGGTCCATGAGCCCTCCGAGCTGCCCGCGGCAATCGCCAAGGCGTTTGAGTACGGCGACAAAGTGCTGGTCGAGAAGTGCATCGAGGGTACCGAGATCACCGTCGGCGTATACGGCGAAGATGACGTACGCGCCCTGCCGATTGTCGAGATTCGTAAGCCCGAGGACTGCGAGTTCTACGATCTGGACGTGAAGTATGTCGACCCTACGGATATCCATCGCATTCCGGCGCAGATTTCACCCGAGAATTACGCTCGCGCTCAGGAACTTGCCTGTGCCGCTCACAAGGCCCTCGGTTGCCTGGGTATCTCGCGCAGCGACTTTATTGTGAGCGAGGACGGCCCCGTTATCCTCGAGACCAATACCATTCCCGGCATGACCGATACGTCGCTGTATCCGGATGAGATCCGCCACACCGACGACATGACGTTCCCGCAGGTCTGTGACAGCCTGATCCGTATGGGCCTTCGTCGAGCGGGCATTGCATGCTAATCGAGGACGCGGTTTCGTCAGGAACGCCGCAGTTTGTCATCGACTCCTATGCCACGCTTGCCGACCGCGCCAAAACGCAGTCCTTCGGCCTTATCGAGGAAGATGTGATTGTCCTCGATACCGAGACCACGGGTCTTTCGGTGCAGGACAACGAGCTGATCGAGATCTCGGCGGCCCGTCTTTCGGGCCGCGAGGTCATCGACCGCTTCGATACCTTCGTGCATCCCAAACAGCTGATTCCCGCCGAGATTACCGAGCTCACGAGCATTACAAATGCCGATGTGGCAGATGCCCCGTCGGCGGTTGAGGCCGTCGCCGCTCTCGCCGATTTTGTCGGTGGCTGCCCGGTGATCGCACACAACGCCACGTTCGACCGCTCGTTTATCGAGTCGGTCAAAGGCGGCGTCAACGTGAGCGATATTTGGATCGATTCGCTGGCGCTGTCGCGCATCGCGCTTCCGCGCCTGGCCTCGCACAAGCTGTCTTTTATGGCCGATCTGTTTGGCTGCGACTCGGTATCACACCGTGCCAATGCCGACGTCGACGCCCTGTGTGGCGTATGGCGCGTGTTGCTCGTGGCGCTCACCGACTTGCCCCAGGGCCTCATGGCGCGCCTAGCCGACATGCATCCGGACGTGCCTTGGTCCTATCGTCCTATCTTCTCATTCTTGGCAGGGCAGAACCCTGGTTCTATCTTCTCTCTCAGCGCCGCTCGTGCTGACGTTCTCAAGGCCGATCGCGCCGACGATCGGGTGGACGCCGATGAGCTGCCGGTTCTCAAGATGCCGAGTCGTGAGGAGATCGAGGCAGACTATGCACCAGGTGGCCTGGTCAATCGCATGTATCCCACCTACGAGCCGCGTGATGAGCAGATCGCGATGGCGCTCGAGGTCCGCGATGCGCTGGTCACGGGCACTCATCGAGTAATTGAGGCAGGCACAGGCGTCGGCAAATCGATGGCCTATCTGGTGCCTTTTGCCGAGGCAGCACGCCGTAACAACATCACGGTTGGTATTGCGACCAAATCGAACAATCTTGCCGACCAGCTCATGTACCATGAGCTGCCAAAACTTGCCGAGCAACTGGACGGTGGTCTGTCATTTTGCGCTCTCAAGGGGTATGACCACTATCCGTGCCTGCGCAAGCTTGAGCGCATGAGCCGCGGCCAGGTCGAGATTACCGCCAAGCGCGATCCGGCGGACACGCTCACGGCGGTCGCGGTCATTATGGCGTACGTCTGCCAATCAGCCGATGGCGACCTCGACTCGCTCGGCATTCGGTGGCGCAGCATCAACCGTCCCGACTTTACGACGGCCTCGCGCGAGTGTGCTCGTCGCCTCTGCCCGTTTTTCCCTGATAAATGTTTGGTCCACGGCGCTCGCCGTCGTGCGGCGCATGCCGATGTGGTGGTCACCAACCATTCCCTGCTGTTCCGCAACGTCGCGGCCGAGGGCAGGATTTTGCCGCCGATTCGTCATTGGGTAATCGACGAGGCCCATTCCATCGAGCGCGAGGCGCGCCGTCAGTGGGCGCGTGTGGTGTCGGCGGACGAATCACGCGTTCTGTTTGAGCGTCTGGGTGGCTCGAGCACCGGCGCGCTAAGCCAGGTTTCCCGTGATTTGGCAACCTCCGAGGGCTCTACGCTCTATCTGGGCCTTACTGCCAAGGCGACGTCGACGGTTGCGCGCGCGAGCATGGCGATTGCCGGCGTGTTCGATGGCGTTCGCGAGCTCGGTCGCCGTGCCCGTGGGGGCTATGACAATGCCAATCTATGGATTGGCCCCGAGCTGCGCGAATCTGACGACTGGCATGATTTCTTACAGTCGGCCTACACTGGCATCGACGCATTGGAACAAGCTGGCAAGAGCGTCGACGCGCTGGTGCAAGCCGTCGCCGCCGACAAGCCAGAGGTTGTTGTCGACCTGGGTGATATCTCGCGCCGCCTGCACGAGCTGGCCGAGAACCTAAAACTCATCATTGATGGTACCGATGAACACTACGTGTATTCGCTGCAGGTCAATCGCAGGCTGCGTGCCGGCGGAGAGTCAATGACCGCAGAGCGCATCGACATTGGCGAGGCCTTGGCAACCGAGTGGCTGCCCGAGGTTCACACGGCTATCTTTGCCTCGGCGACCATGACGGTGTCCAAAAGCTTTGAACACTTTAACCATGCGGTCGGCCTCGATCGCATCGGTGCTTCAGCATCCTCATCGCTGCACTTGGACTCGAGCTACGACTTCGATTCGAATATGGCCGTGGTTGTGGCTGGGGATATTCCCGATCCACGCGACCGCGAAGGCTATCTTTCGGCGCTCGAGCGCGTGCTGGTCGACGCCCATCTTGCCATGGGCGGATCGGTGCTCACGTTGTTCACCAATCGGCGCGACATGGAGGACCTATACGCCCGCGTTGAGCCCAAGATGGCCCGTGCGGGTCTGGAGCTCAACTGCCAGCAGCGCAACTCATCTCCTCGTCGCCTGCGCGACCGGTTTATCAACGAACCGACCTCGTCGCTTTTTGCGCTCAAGGCCTTCTGGGAGGGGTTTGATGCCAGCGGCGAGACGCTGCGCTGCGTCATCATTCCCAAGTTGCCGTTCTCGAGCCCCACGGACCCGCTCTCGTGCGAGCGCAACCTGCGCGAAGACCGCGCATGGGCGCGCTATTCGCTGCCCGAGGCGGTGCTCGAGGTTAAGCAGGCCGCGGGGCGTTTGATTCGCTCGTCGACCGATAGCGGTGTGCTGATCTTGGCGGATCCTCGCCTGGTGACGAAGGGCTATGGCAAGAAGTTCTTAACGTCGCTGCCCACGAGCTCCTACCAGCGCATCGAATCGGCGCAGATCGGGCACTATCTACAGCTGTGGCGTGCACGCCACGAGCGGCGGCGCTAAAGCGGACAGACGAGGGTTTTTGCCATATCGCACAGACGCTTTGACAGGGCGGGGTCATCCAAGATGCGGATGGCTCCGCCCGCTGCGATTATCTGGCTCAGCAGCCAACGCTCGGAGCCGTAATGTACGGTTACCGTTGCCATGTCTGTCCCGCTGCGTTCGATGAGGGTGATGCCGGCCCAGTCCAGATGCTCCGCCATATCGAATGGCATCAAGAGCTTTGCGCTACGCTGCGTCCGGGCAAGGGAATCGTGGAGGGATGCAACGTCCGGTGCGTGAGGCACGACGGAGTCTTCCGTCAAGGCGAGTCCCTCGATTTTATCCATGCGATAGGTGCGCTGCTCATCGACCGCGATGTCCCAGGCAATCAGATATGTTTGGTCGCCGTTTGCTGTAATGCGCAAGGGGTCGACCAGGCGCTCGCGTGGCCGCGCATCGTCCATCGAGCGATACGAGATACGACAGCGAACACCGTCCTGAATGGCGCAGCTCAGCTGCTGCCAGTGCGACCCGTGGTTGACGGTGTCAAAGACGTGCTGGTTATAGCCGAGCTCTTCGGGTAGAAGAGCATGTCGAATTCGAGCCGCCGCCTGGGGCTCGATCCCCAACGATTCAAGTTCGTGGTTGAGCACAGCGCCCTCGGCGGCACTCAGGCGCAGCGGTAGTACACGCCCGGCGTCACCGGTGAGGACCACGCGCTCGCCGTGGCATTCGCAGATGATACGCGCACCCGATTCTCGGTCCGCGAGCGTCGAGACGATCTCGAGAATCTCGTCGAGCGACGCCCCCGTGATGTCAAAGCGACTGCAAATCTCGGTTCGTGTCATGCCGCTCTCGCCGGCGGCGTAGAGGGCCTCCATGATGTCGATGGCGCGCGAGAGCCTCTGCTCGCTGGTGAGTTTACGCACGGGCATGCTCGTGCACCGTCCTTTCAATGAGGTGGTTCCACGCCTGCTTGAGCGATTTGGGGGCCATGGGCCTCATGCCGTCCATGGCGTGGGCCATGCAAAATGAGGCGGCGGCTTCAAGATCGCGCACGTCAACGGTCCAAGTCCATCCCGAATCGGTGTGTGCGAGCTCACCTCGCCCGCGCGTGAGGCCGTTGATCATATCGATCTGCGTCTGCGGGGCGAACGAGAACGTAGCCGCAACGGGCGGGCGGTCGGCAAAATCGAATTCAAAGAACAGGTAGTCGTTGAGATTGAAGTCTGCAGGGATGGCGTAGGCCTTCGAAGGACGCCAAGCGCGAACGATACGGTCGCAGCGGAATGTCCTGATGTCGTCGGTGGCATTGTCGAGGCCGCAGAAGTACGCAACGCCCTCGCGCTCGAACATGCCGTAGACGCAGACGGTACGCTCTTTCTGCTCACCGCGTCCGTTCTGATATAAAAATCGCAGTGCGCATCGCTCGGCAAAGGCGCTCCATACCGCATCGACGGTGGGAGAGCGGCGGATCGGTGCTTCGTCCGCCGTTGTCCTGCCGGTGAGGTAGGCAATCTTGGAACGAATATCGGCAAGCGGCGCGGCAAAAGTGGATGAGCCGGCCGCTATTGTCTGGTCGATAGCGTTGAGCAGGATATCGGCGTCGTCTGCGGTGATGAGGCCGCCTGCCGCAAACGTGTGCTCGCGGTCGATTGTCCATGAGCTTTCCTCGGTCTCCTGCGCGCCGGCGGGGCGAACCTCCTTGATTAAGATGCCGCGTTCGAGCAGTTTGTCACGATCGCGCCGAAACTTGCGCTTATCCGAGTCGATGTTGCCCGAGCCATACCCCAGGTCAGAATCCAAGACGATCTGCTCGGTCGTCAGCGGTTCGGGGGAGCTGTTGAGCACAAAGAAAAGATTGAGGATGCGCTGGGCCGTTTTATCGAAACTGGGCTCCGAATTCCCCTGTTTAATTGTCGCGGTCGTGTCGCTTGCCGTCATAGAGTCCTCGCATGAGAAGGTGGTTTGCTGCCATGATTTTAGTCCGATATGGAGATTAGGCTATATCCTTGTCCGCTCGGGGCGTTAAGATGGCCCGAATTCGGTCGTTTGCGCTCGCTCGGGGTATACTTTCGACTATATACGGTTCTAATGTGCATACATTGGGCCTATTTGTCGGATTATGGATGTGGAGCGCACATGGCGAACACCCAGAACTATATTAACCACCTGCTGCAGAACACCGGCATTACGCCGGCATGCAGCGAAGAAGAGCGCTTGGCTGCCGAGGATATCGCTCAGATCTTCCGCAACCACGGCTTTGATCCCGAGGTTCAGGAGTTCAATGCCCCGGCGCCCAGCAGGCTGGCATTTGCCGTTACCGGTATTCTTGCGTTTGCCGGCGCCCTGCTGATGGGCATCGGCGGCGGCATCGGCTTGGTCGGCACCTTGCTGGCCATTGTCGGCGCCGTTCTTTACGTGCTCGAGCGCACGGGCCACCCCGTGGTTTCACGCCTGGGCAAGACGGGCGTGAGCCAAAATGTCATCGCCTACCACAAGGCCTCGGGCCCGCTCGCGTCTCCGCGCAACCGCCCGGTGGTCGTTGTCGCACACTACGACTCTCCCCGTGCTGAGCTGCTCGCTCGCGAGCCCTATGCTTCGTATCGTGCGCTCATCGCCAAGCTGTTGCCCGTTGCCACGGTTGCCCCTGCTGCCGTTGCCATCTTGCGTATCCTGCCGCTCCCCGGCGCGCTCAAGGTTCTGCTGTGGATTGTCGCGATCCTCGCTTCCCTCGTTGCGCTCGCCAACGCGGCAAACATCATTTCTAACCGCTACATTCTTCCCTATACGTCCGGCGCGGTGTGCAACAAGTCTTCTGTCGCTGCCATGCTCGGCGTTATGAACAACGTTGCTCCCTTCCAGGGCGAAAACGAGTTTCCCGACGATGTTCCGTTCGATACCTATTTTGGGGAGCAGAAGCGTCGTGCCGAGGAGATGGCGCGCGCAGCAGCGGAGTATGCCGCGGCCCAACAGCAAAACGACTACGGCAATACCATCGAGTATGAAGAGCCTACCTACGCCGAGGATGAGTTCGGTCAGCCGATTGCTCCCGACGCTCAGGCCGAGCCCGAACAGGGTGAGGATTTCGACGAGCAGATCGAGGGCTTTGAGGGTGCGTCTGCCGACGAGACGCTGATTGGCGCCATCGTGCCCGAGGATCAGAATCAGGCTGTCCAGGCCGAAGAGTTCAATGACGAGGTTTCCGCTGCCGAGCCGGCGGAGGAGCCTGTCGCGGCCGAGCCCGAGTCCAAGCTCTATCGCAATGCCGCCGGCAACATCCGCTTTGGTTCGGATGCCATCCGTGCGCTCGGGATGCTTCCCGAGTCGTGCACGCTCGATTACGAGGAGGGCGAGGAGCCGACGTTTGAGCCCGAGCCTGCCCCCGTCGTGACTGCACCTGCGCCCGCCGTCACCGTGGATGATGAGTCTGCCGCGGTTACCGCTGCCGTTGCCGAGCTCGAGGCGGTGTCCGCGATCGATCCCGCGGCAGGACTGGACATTTTGGCCCCCGCCGCGCCGGCGCAAGACGTTGCGGACGAGTCTGACGACGATTACGTTGAACAGCCGAGGCGCGTGTCTTACGAGAGCGATACTGATTTCTCGGCCGAGATTCCCGCGGCAACGCCCCATGCCGATATTGCATCCGCGTTCTCTTCGATTGGCACCAGTGCTTCTAACTTCTTTAAGGGTGCGCTTGCAAAGGGCAAGAAATTTGTCGACGATTTCGAGGAGAAGCGCGCTGCCGCACGCGAGGCTGCCGAGCAGGAGGCTATCGCTCAGCAGCAGGCAGCCGAGGCGGCACGTGAGCGCGCGGCGCAAGAGTTCGAGCAGAACGAGGCTATGCAGTCCGTGCCCGTCGACGCTGCCGAAGCTACGACGTCCTTTGAGTCCCAGCAACCGGCGTCCGCGGATGTTGCTGAGGCGACGACGTCTTTCGAGGCTCAGCAGCATGTCGATAGCACCATGTCGTTTGATGCCGCGCAGTTCGATTCCACGATAACGTTTGAAAAGCAAGGCACCGCGATTGCCGAGCCCCTTCCTGTTTCCGATGAGCAGGGCGACGCGGCAGACGATGACGAGCCCATTGATGCTGCCGAAATTCAGGATGCTGCCAAGGACGAGTCCGTCGAGGCCAACTCTGACGAAGAGCAATACGCGGCAGCCGATCAAGGTGATTCAACCGAGGTCGAGCAGGAGGAAGTGCCTGCGGTTTCCGAGACTCCCGAGACGGATGAGTCGAGGCCTTACTCCACGCAGATTTTCACCATGCCGACCCCGAGTGGTTCCGGTGCCACGGTTGCCAATGTCGCTCCCACTCAGGACGAAACGGTCGATTCCCTTATGGCCCAGATTTCCTCCCAAGCATCGCCGCGTCCGCAGATGAATGTTCCCGATCCGGCGTCGGCACCGTCGCCTGCACCCTCCTCGTCTCCGCTGGCTTCGGTCCCCGATCCGTCGCTGCCGTCGATGAAGCAGACAAACGTTGCGTCTCGCACGTCGCTGTTCGACCTTCCCGATCCCTCCGCACAGGTCAACGACCCCTTTGCTACCGCCCAGGGTCCCGAACCCACATCGGCACCCGTTGCGCCTCCTATGCCCGTTGCGTCGGGCGCACAGCCGATCGAGACCATTTCGGCTCCCGCCCCTGCGGCACCCAAGTCTCGCAAGCGCGGCCTGGGCGGCCTGTTCGGTCGTAAAAAGAAAAACGAACAGGACAGCATGAGTGACTGGCTGGGCGTCGAAGACGATTACGATGCCAAGAAGTCCGGTCGCGGCATCGGTTCGTGGGATAATTTCGAGGACGATAACGATGGCTGGAAGGGCGGCGCTACGTCTTCCGACGGCGCTTCTTCCGAAGATATGCTCTCGGCTGTCGCCTCTATGGGTGACGATGAGCTGCTCGGTCACGATATCTGGTTTGTGGCAACGGGCGCCTCGGATTGTGATGGCGCCGGTATGAAGGCCTTCTTGGCTTCGCATCGCGATAAGCTCCGCGGCGTATTCTTCATCAATCTTGAATCCGTCGGCGCCGGTAGGCTTTCGGTGGTGACGGTTGAGGGCGAACAGCAGCTGCTCAAGGGCGATCGCCGCATCATGAACCTGGTCAGCAAGGTGTGCAAGTCGTTCCATGTCGATTGTGGCGCGCTCGAGATGCCCTATGCCAAGACCGATGCCTATGCCGCGCTCGAGGCGAGCCGCCGAGCCCTCACCATCGCCGGCGTGGACGGCACGCGCCTGGCTTGTGCTCGTACCGAGGACGACCTGCCCCACAATGTCAACCCGACGAACATTGCCACGGTATCCGAGGTCGTGACCGAGGTTATCCGCCGTTCGTAGACGGAGCTCTAAGGAGTCAACGTGTTTTCGTATATTAAGCGCCATTGGCCTGTCTACGTGATTTTGACCTTGATTGCCATTGCGTTAGGGTTTGGAGCTGCCTACATCGTGGGCGCGAAGGGCTCGACCCCCGCCTCCGCAATCAGCGAAGAGATGGAGCAAGAACAGAGCACGGGCGCCGATGGGATTCCTGAGTCCGAGCAGGCAATCGTTGATGGTGGATCTTCGTCTGCAGAGTAGATGCGGCGATTTAAATGATTGAAAGCGGGCGAGCCGGGGGACTGGCTCGCCCGCTTTTTCATCGCGCTAGCGGTTCTTTGGGATTGACCTAAGGCGAGCGAACCATAGGGCTGCGGCACCCGAGGTCAGGAGCGCGGTGATGCAAGCGGCGATGGGAGCTGATCCTGTTGCCGGTAGGTCCTGCGGTAGGGTACAGCGTTGAATGACACGGTCCTCGTCATGTGACTCAAGTTTATCGCCGCCGCCGTTGCGGCAAAGATCGACGCGTGCGCTGTTGGTGAGTGCAGTTTGGGGTGTGTAAGCCGACGTTGCCTGCATGTGCACGACTGCGCCCCGAGCATCTGTGCCAAGGATTGCTTTGGCATCGTCAAGGTCGTCGTGCTCATCTTTGAGATCATCGCGGGTCCAAGAATCCGTATCGCTTCGAGTCGTAAAGTCGGCGGCTACCGCACCGTATTCAATGCGAATGCCCGTTACGACGGTATTGGATGCAAGGTCGAGTTCTTTCGCCTCGAGTGTGGCGGATTCCGTGGTCGAGACATCCGCCTTCCAGAGGTGCCAGCCGTCGTAATCGACGAGGCGGCAATCTTCACCCAGACTCTCTTTTACTTCGTCGGACTCAAGCCAAGGATTTTCGTGCCCATCGTCAAGCGTCGCGTTTGCCGGCTCATCGACGTCTGTCGAGTCCAACGGCGTCGTGCGATACCACACGTTGCACAGACCGTTGAGGTCGCCGATGGCGACGGGGGTTTCGATTGAGACGAATCTCGCCGTGCCGTCTTTGGCGCACTCAAGATCATCGGTAATCGTAAACTCATCAACCCAAGTAGCGGAATCGTTTCGAGCATCGATGGTATAGGAGAAAAGCCCATCCGTATTGGTTTGCATCGCGGCGCGGTTTTTTCCATCGCCGTTAGCCAACAGACCCTTCCCGATAGGTTGGACAAGCTCCTGACGCTTGTCGACCTGTCCTTTGATCTCGATGGGCGCATCCTTCATCGAGACGGATTGGACTTCTCCCGTGTCCTTTATTTCAAACGTTATCTCCTCGGCAAGGTCATAGGTCCGCGGAGACATCGTTTCGCGCAACGAGTAGGTGCCGGGTGCAAGATGTTCGATGCGGTGCGGCTTGTCGGATGAGGTCCAGGAGTCTATTTCGGTTTTATCGGGACCAGATAAGGTGAGCTGTGCGCCTTTCACTTCCTGCTCTCCGCTTGCATCGACCTTGGAGATATCAACCTTGGTGTAATCGTCGGATACGTTAAGCCGTGCTTCCACAACGGGTGTTTTCTGGTCGGCATAGGTAAGGTCGACGATATGGTGCGTTCGGTCGAGTAAGAAGCCGGTCGGCGCCTGAGTCTCGACGACCTCGTAGCGTGCGGTGCCAGATCCCAACGGGAGGTCGTCCGCGCGTGCTTCTCCAGTTTCATCCGTCGTGACGGTAGCGACAGTCTCACCGTCGAGCGCGGCAATGCTACCGTCGGGGCGCACGATATCACCTGAGGCACGGATCTCAAAGATGGCGCCCGCGAGGCTGCTGCCGTCCACGGCATCGGTTTTAACGATCCTGATGTTTCCGGTCGCGGCGTGGTCATAATACGAGACGATTGCAACGGGCGTTAGGTTTATATCGGCGGGTATGTTTACCTCGATCTCTCCGCCGACAAGATAGGGCTCTTTGGCCGAGGTTTCGCGTACATAATAGGTGCCCGGCACGAGCGATTCGGGCAGTGTGACGGTGCCGGTCGCGTCAGTCGTAAAGGTGTCCATTACGTTATGTGCTGGATACCAGCATGTTTGTGAGACAGGTTTGTGATTGCTGTCGAGGAGTTGGAAGGTGAATCCGGCTAGGGGAACAGAAGCGCCTGTTTGGGCATCGCGTTTTACAATCTGGAGATGCGTCGACAGAGCGTGGTTGTCCACGATATATTGAAGCTCGGCGCCGTCGGAAATCTGATTGGCCTCGACGGTCCATTCCCCCGCACGTTTAAAACCCTCGGGGACGGTTTCCGGAACCTCACGAACCGTGTAGCCGGCGCGGTCGTATGGGACGGCTCCGTGGACACCGGCTGGTCGCTTGCCTGTGCCGAACCATGCTTCGGGCTGGTCTTTGGTGGAGGCAAAGCCATAGATGTTTGTAGTCAGTGTGCCAACAACCTGCTGAGAGCTGTTACTGACAACCTCAAAGACAACATCTCCTGCCGGCTGCTCCAGGCCGGATTGATCGCTATTGCCGTAGTCCTTGAATTTGGAAATCTCAAGGTCAAACGCAATGGGGATATCGGAAACGCGAGATTCGATCTCGACCACGCCTGAATCGCCGAGTTGGTCGGCTCCAACGGTGTAAGACCAACTGTCACCGGAGGGCAAATAGCCCTCGGGCGCCTTCGATTCATAGATGGTAAAGGTTCCCAGGGGGACATCGGTGAGGGTAGCTCGACCGCTTTCATCGGTCCTGAGAGTTTGTGTCCATCCAGGGGTTGATTGCGATACGCACACGAATTCTGCTCCTGCGAGCGAAGCCCCAACTTGGGGGCCTGCATTCGTTGCGGCGTCGAGCTTTACAATGCGCAAGGTAATGGTGCCGGGTTGTTCATCAATGGTGACGTATCCGCCGTTATCCGTCGTGGTAAAGGCAATGCGATCGTGCAGGGGGATATAACCAGCTGGCGCTGTTGTCTCAACTAGGTAGTATGCCGTGTTGGGCAGAAGTGCTGCCTGCGCTTGACCGTTGCTGTCCATCTGGATGGTGCCGACACGCGCGCCGCTGGCGCTCTCAAAAACATCGAATGTTGCCCCGGTAAACTGATAGGTATTGTTTCCGCTGGTAATAACAGTGTTCGCAGACTGCTTTTGGAAGGAAACAGAGACCGCCGGCAGTACATAGAGCATGTCTTGACGTCTGCTGCCGCTCGATACGGTTCCTAGATAGCGTCGCGCGCGGTGCGGAGCGGCTTTGATGCTTCCTGATTTTGCGCTGTCGTGGAGCCACCGCGCAGCCGCCACGACTTCATCGTCGGCGGTAAAGTGCCCGCTCTTGGTTTTGCCCTGAGCGGTCGTGTAGGAGTAGGTGCCGTCGACATGGGTAGTGCCGTTGAGCATCCATACGGCAAGCTGGGTGGCGGCGCGGGCGCGATCGGGTGAAAGATGGTAACCGCCAAACGACGTGGCGGTAGGATATCCGTGACAAACGATTGCTGCGAACTCGTCGTCGAGCCACACCCAGCCTTGATCAAAGTTGAGCCATGGACCGCCCGGCTTGGTGGGCCCGGGGCGTTCCTGGTTCATGCAGTAGGCAATCGAGGCGTCTTGAGCTTCATACTTGCCGATGAAGAAGGGCCCACAATCATCGCTAATAGTACGGAAGCCGAGCTGGTCGTAGCCATCGACGGCAAATGCGGCTCCCGGTGCCAGGCAGCCGAACAGTAGGAAGAGGAGCAGGAGCAGCGGACCTGTTGCGATTGCGCTGTGGACAGAGTGCGTGGGTGCGTTGGACATGGCTGCTCCTTATCCCTCGTGCGCCGCATGGGGAGGTTGCGACGCGTAGGATGAGGCTACCCCCGAGGTTCATGCGGGTAAGTACCGGAGCCTGACCAAAAGCTTGCCCAATTCCTGACAAATTGAGCTCAAATACAACAATCAGGCAAAAGCGCAGGTAGAAGATAAGGAGAACAGGAGGCCAAAGGTCCTCATCTCCACAATTGATGCGATTTTCAAACGAATCTCCACAGCTAAAACAAGCATCGCCACCCTTGTATCGAACAAGACAACCGCGTTATACTAGCCAACACACAAGCGGGCATCGCCAAGTGGTAAGGCATCAGCTTCCCAAGCTGACACTCGCGGGTTCGAGTCCCGTTGCCCGCTCCAGAAAAAGTAAAAGCACGACACCGTTCCGGTGCCGTGCTTTTTTCAATAAAGCGCCGGGACTCGAACCCGCCAGGGTGCGAGCGTAAAACAAACGCGAAGCGTTTGTAGCGAGCAGGCGAAGGCGCCGGCAGGCGCCTGAAGCCGGTGCGGATTTGCGAAGCAAATACGCGGACGTCCCGTTGCCCGCTCCATCGAGCGCGGGAGACTTTGGGGCGGCCAATTCAACAAAGTCTTCCCCATCGTCTCCGTGAATCCGAGGAGATCGACCGCAGCCGGTGCGGATTTGCGAAGCAAATACGCGGACGTCCCGTTGCCCGCTCCAATTCCAAAATGTTAGGTTAATGCCTGCTGCCCATACTTGCACCTGCGCACGGTACAATGGTTGGGTTACGACCAACGTGCCAATAACCAAAAAGGAGCCGCTATGATCGATCGCTATACCCGCCCGGAGATGGGACACATCTTCTCCCTCGAGAACAAGTACGCCATTTGGCAGGAGATCGAGGTCCTGGCCTGTGAGGCCCAGGCGGAGCTCGGCAAGATCGGCATTTCTAAAGACGAAGCCCAGTGGATTCGCGACCATGCCAACTTTGAGAAGGCAAAGGTCGACGAGATCGAGGAGGTCACGCGCCACGACGTCATCGCCTTCCTGACCAACATGAAGGAGTACATCGACGCCGATGTTCCCGAGGGCGACCCCAAGCCCAGCCGCTGGGTTCACTATGGCATGACCAGCTCCGATCTGGGCGACACGGCTCTGTGCTACCAGCTCACCCAGGCCTGCGACCTGATCATCGAGGACGTCAAGAAGCTCGGCGAGATTTGCAAGCGTCGCGCCTTTGAGGAGCGCAACACGCTCTGTGCCGGCCGCACTCATGGCATCCACGCCGAGCCGATGACCTTCGGCATGAAGTTCGGCTCTTGGGCCTGGGAACTCAAGCGCGATCTGGATCGTCTTGAGGACGCCCGCAAGAATGTTGCCTTCGGTGCCATCTCGGGCGCTGTTGGCACGTACAGCTCCATCGAACCGTTTGTCGAGGAGTATGTCTGCGAGCACCTGGGTCTGGTTCACGACCCGCTGTCCACGCAGGTTATCAGCCGCGACCATCACGCCTATCTCGCCGGCGTTCTCGCCACCACCGCGGCCACCTGCGAGCGCATCGCTACCGAGGTTCGCAATCTGCAGAAGACCGATACGCTCGAGGCCGAGGAGCCGTTCCGCAAGGGTCAAAAGGGCAGCTCCGCCATGCCGCACAAGCGCAACCCGATCACCATGGAGAAGGTCTGCGGTCTGTCGCGCGTCGTGAAGTCCAACGCCCAGGTTGCCTTCGATAACGTCGCCCTGTGGCACGAGCGTGACATTTCGCACTCCTCTGCCGAGCGTGTCGCCCAGGCCGACAGCTTCATCGCCCTCGACCACATGTTCCAGTGCCTCATCCGCGTTATCGACGGCCTGCAGCTGTACCCTGCCCGCATGATGGCCAACCTCAATAAGACCCGCGGCCTCATCTTCTCCTCCAAGGTGCTGCTGGCCCTCGTCGACACGGGCATCACCCGCGAGGACGCGTACGCCATTGTGCAGGAGAACGCCATGGCAACCTGGCACGAGGTGCAGGATTGTGTCTCCGGCCCCACCTTTAAGGAGCGTCTCGAGGCCGACCCGCGCTGCACCGTCAGCCAGGAGAAGCTCGACGAGATCTTTGATCCGTGGGACTTCCTCACCCGTATCGACACGGTCTTTGATCGTCTGGAGCAGCTCGAGTTCTAACTGATCGATTGGGGACGAAGTCAAACCGATCAGTTTACTTTCGGCCTCCGTTGAAGCTCGGCCTTTCAGCCCGAGCCCCGTTGGTAACGCGTTTATCAACGGGGCTTTTGCGTGGGAGCGTCGGGAAAGTCACACTTCAGCGGATGATGGTATATTGCAGAAATGTCGCTTGCCGTTAATTTGCCCCTTCTGGCAAACATTAGCTTGCAAGTGCTCGTTGGGGGGGGGGGTATCCTTAAGCCAATTTTAAGGTGTGGGAGAATGCTGCGTTTTTTCACGAGAGATTGGACTTAGGGGAATGAGAAAAGGGTTTTGGAGGATAGCCGCAGGCATCTGCGTTGCTTTAACGGCGGCAACGTTTGGGCTGACGGTGGCCGCCCCGCATGCGGATGCTGTCATGCTGGAGTCGCAGGATGGTTCCATGGGTGCATCGTTTCTCCCATACGATTCGTCTACAGGCGATGTGTGGTCAGAATTTGATGTCGCTGTTGGACAGACGGTGAAAGGAAGGCTTTCCTTTTTTAATAAAAATCACGAATGGGCGCCCATTGACCCCAGTGATATCGATATCACATCGTCTGATGAGGATATCGCTAAAGTGAGCTATAAATCACGTGATTGGGTGTTGACAATTAGTCCCACCAAAGTCGGCACAACGACTATAACCATGAAGAGCAGGGCTGACGAGAGTTTAAACGGTTCTCTTAAGATTAAGAGCGTGGCTAATGTCAATCCAATTAAGGTGAGTTTCGTATCCTATGACCAATCCGGTGCGACGACAACGACTGCAACGCTGGGTTACACGGATGATTGTCCGCAAAAATGCGGGAACACGCACTATGCATTGCTAGAGGGGACAGTTTACGTTCGCCCCAAGGACGAGACCCGTGCGGCTACATATTTTGAAATAAAGGAAGATCCCTCAAAGGATTCCAAAGTTCAGGCAAGGGTGAATTCGAATTATTATTCATATGGAACTTCTGAGCTAAGCGCTTCTTTGCAACTCGAGGCGTTGGCGAAAGATGCAAAAGAGGCCAAGGTTCTTGTCGACTATTGCAACGGCGAGACCGAGATGAAGAAGCTATGTGATGTTGTAACCGAGAATCAGGAGCCTGGATTCAATGAGCGTGGGAACAAAAAACAAAAGATGCTGGTTGGGGACAGCTCTTATCTGTCTGCCATTCTCAACGTTTCCCCAAATGAAGCACTGAAGGCATGCCAGCGTGCACATTGGGATTCGCTCGTTAGCTCTGTAACCTATTCTCTAGAAAGCAGCGATGTTGTTGAGCTTATCGATGGTGAAAACTCGTTTAAGGCAATAAAGCCTGGCACCGTTAAGGCTCATGCTCGTGATGGCCTTGGCAATGACCATCCCTTTGAGATAGAGGTTGTCGACCCTGCGGAAGTGAGCCTTTCGAAGGCTAAGTTTGTGTCGAGCGATTATACATTTCCCTGTGAGGTCAGTTCAGATAGTATATCCAAAGATTGGCTTTGGCTGGAATGTGACAGGGGGTTTGAATATCCAAAGGGCGTGCTGAGCAAAAGCGCTGAGGAATTGATGGACTCCTATGCCGGTGCAAAGTATTCTTTCACTTCAGATAATCCCGATGTCCTCGAGGTAAAAGGACCGATGTTTAATGGTGGCAGTTACTTGGGGTATTTAGTGCCTCATAGTTACGGCGATGCAACGGTTTCAATGTACTTGGGTGGTCGTCTCTGTGACACGATGACCGTTCATGTCGTTAAGCCTGGCGAGGAACCTGCAAAGACTGCGGTTTCCATTGCGGACAGCTACTCAACCTCCATGGATAAAGGCACGACTCAGCAGCTGAAGGCAAAGGTCTCCCCTGATGACAAGGCCAGCCAGGTTGTTTGGTCCTCTTCCAACGAGAGCGTCCTTACCGTCGATGGCAACGGTCTTGTTACCGCTGTCGGTGACGGTAATGCTACTATCACGGCAACGGTTGATGGAGTCTCTGCAACCACGGATGCAATTACGGTAACCACTCCGGTCGTAAGGGTCTCGAGCGTCAGTCTCAGCGCGTCGAATCTTAAGCTTGCTGTGGGCGGTGAGCCCTCGACGTTGACCGCAACGGTTGAGCCCAACAATGCAACGAATAAGAATGTGTCCTGGTCTTCGAGTGACCCGGAGGTCGCTACGGTTGCGGACGGCGTCGTGACCCCGGTCAAGGCCGGCGCTGCCACGATCACCGTTACCACTGAGGACGGCGAGTATAGCGCCACGTGCAAGGTGACGGTTATTCAACCTGCAACAGGTATCACACTCGATAAGCAGAAGGTCACGCTTGTGGGCGCTGCAACCGAGCAGCTTAAGGCAACGGTCGTTCCCGCGGAGGCTGACCAGACGGTTGTCTGGAAGTCCAGTAACGAGAGCGTCGCTACGGTCGATCAAACCGGCAAAGTGACGTCCGTTTCCAAGGGCACCGCAACCATCACTGCTTCGACCGAAGATGGCGCCTATTCTCAGGATTGCGCGGTGACCGTCTCTAATCCCGCAACGAGTCTTACAGTCGATCAGTCCTCCCTCAACCTTGCGAAGAGTGAAGAAGGTACCGTAAAAGCCTCTCTTGCCGGAGCCCTAGCAGGTGAGGTCGACGAGACCAAGCTCGCTCTGGATGACACGGGTGCCTCGAAGGCATTTAAGGTTGTCGACAACGGCGATGGCTCCTACACCGTCACTGCCCTCAAGACTGGTTCCGGTTCATTCGCCATCACCGCGGGGTCGCTCTCCCAGACCGTTTCGGTGAGCGTGACCAATCCCGCCCAGAAGGTTGAGCTCAACAAGACGAACCTTTCCTTTACCGTAGGCGACGCCTCCGCAAAGCTCTCCGCAACGGTGACTCCTGCAGATGCAGACGATACAACGGTGAGCTGGACCTCCAGCGACTCGTCGATCGCTACGGTCAAAGACGGCGTCGTGACGCCGCTTAAGGCCGGTACCGCCACGATCACCGCTGCCTGTGGTGACAAAACAACGACCTGTACCGTTACTGTGGCGGCGAGGACCATTGCGGGCGTTGCAGGTAGCGACGGAACGGACGTTAGCGTAAGCGCCGAGAACAATGCCGCTGCCGGCATTGCCCAGAACAACAGCATCTCTCTTGTGGTCGAGGAGCCGAAAAATCTTACCGACGCCGCCAATGCTACAATTTCCGGCCTTGAGCAGGGGAGTACCAAGGTTGCCGATAAGCTCGATATCAAGCTTCTCAAGGACGGCGAGGTTATCGAGGACTACGAAGGCATGTCCTTCATCGTCCGTGTCAAGATGACTGCTGCCATGAAGGCGCTCACCAATCTCAAGGTGCTCTACGTTGCCGAGGATGGTTCTACTCAGGCTATGGATACGTGGACCGAGGGCGACTACCTCTGCTTCCGCACGAGCCACTTCTCGACGTACGTGGTGACGGGCGAGGAGGCCAAGGGGGAGCCGACTCAGCCCGCGCGGCCCGCGACGCCGTCCCAGCCCGGTCAGCAGACGACGACCAAGGTAACCAAAAAGTCTGCTAAGACTACTAAGGGTACGCTCGCCAACACGGGCGACCGGGCCCTTGCTGTCGCCTTTATTATGGCTGTTGCCGGCGCTTCGCTGATTGCCTTCGCGCTTATGCGCAAACGTCTCGAGCGTTAGGGCGCCCCTCTCGTTTAAGCGCGACCTTTCAGTCCAAGCCCCGTTGGTAACTCGTTTTACCTACGGGGCTTTTACGTTAAAGACTTCAGCCCGTGTGTCGCGTGCAGTGCGGCGCGCCGGAAACCGCCAGATACGCGGTCGGCGCCAACGGCCTGAACGAGGCAGCGGTCGGGGGTGCATTCGGGAGCAGCTGAGCTTCGAGTAGGGTTGACCTAATTCGACCGCCTGCGGATGCATTTCAGCCATTGGCGCCTTGCCCGTTTTGGGCAAGGCGCTTTTTTTCACTGCCGCACTGGCCCCCTGGTAATAAAATGAACCTTATCTGCTGTTTCGATGAAAAGAGTCGTGTGCCCAGACGTATCAAACGAGGCGCTATCGTCTCGTCCGTGCTCATACTCCTTGTTGCCGTTTGTGCGGTCGCCCTGACGTATGCCGTTCGAAGCAGTTCTACCCCATCGAGTGAATCCGATAAAGATCTCCCGGAACTCAAAATTGGCGTTACGGATAACGATCCCTATGTGTATATCGATACCACGGGCGACTACGCTGGTATCGATATCGATATCGCACGCGAGGCTTGCAAACGTGCGGGGCTCAGGCCGCAATTCATCGACATATTTTGGAATGACCGCGATCGCCTGCTTAAAAACGGCGATATCGATTGTCTGTGGTGCGACTATTCGCCCTGTTATCGCGAAGACGATTATTACTGGACCGAGCCGTATCTAACCGTGACGGTTTCGGTTGCCGCCAAGAAAACGAGTGGTATCAAGTCCTTGGCGTATCTCGATGGCAGCAAGACTGTTGCGGTGATTGCCGGTTCGGTGAGTGAACGCCGATTGCTTGCAGGCGATCTGGAAATCTCGCCGGACGTGAACATCAAATCATATGGCTCTGCCGAACTTTGCAAAGCCGCCCTCGTCAAGGGGTATGTTGACTGTTGGATGGCGGACGCTCGGTCGCTTGATTGCCTTGGCGCTCAGTATCCCGGCCTGTATCGTGTGTTCGCCGACAATGTTATGACGGTTGACCTGGGCGTTGCGTTTAAGGACGGCTATGAGGGGGAGTACGTCAAAAACCTCAATACCGTGCTGTTCGAGATGGATCGAGATGGCACGACTGAGCGCATTGTGGGCAAGTACAAGGCGGGGGCGACGACGGACGGGCAAGGAGCGGAATCATGACAAATGATGAGCGCCGCTTACGCCGAAAGGCATTAGTCACCGCGGCTATCTGCGTTGTGGCCAGCGCTGCTTTGTTGGGTCTGCTGTATGTGGTCGGCACGCATCGCTGTCTCGATAAAACGCTTGGGTTTGGCCAGGAAACCATGGTGTTTTTAAAAAACGCCTGCGAAAAATATGACCGATATGAACAGGGAAGAAAAACCGAGGCGACGCACGATTTGCTCGCCGCGGTCGAATCGTTTGCGACGTTCCTGTCCTCTGATCGCGTTGAGGTTAACGACGATCTTATCGAGCAATTTGTCCATGCCGAGAACCTTTCGGGGCTGATGGTCATGGACTCCGATGGCCATATGGCTGCCCACTACGATATCGACGGTCGCGATCCGCTGATGCTGTGGCGAGAGGAGCTTGCCTGTTCGTCGGTCGCATCGATGTACCGAGGCTCCAAGGTGTCCTACTCGACGGTCGTAGAGCGTCGAGATGTTGACTTTGCCGTGAGTGTTGTTCCGTACGGTGATGGCGTAGCACTGGGGTATCGATCGCTTGCGCCCGAGCCCACCGATGATTATTCGTATACGATCGCCGACGTGCTCGTGAACAACACATTCCATCAGAGCCCAACGGTGTTCGTGATGCGCGATGCACAAATCGTTTCTTCAAACGATTCGACCGTCGATATAGCTCTCGCCCGGCTTCTTGCCGATAGCGGAATTGATTGGAAAGACGAAGGCTTATCACGTGTCGAATATCGGGGAAGTACCTGGTATGCCGTGCGTGCGGCGTATAAGGACTATCGCCTGTTTGCGCTCTATCCCAAATCTGAGGTCATGTCGGGCAGGATTTCATTTATCACTGCCGGCGTACTGGCGTTCCTGGTGTTTTTGGTTGTAGTGCTGTTGGTGCGTATCGTCGCCGATCGTCGCAATTTGGCCGAAAAGGACAAGCAGCTCGGCATCATCAATGCCATCAGTACCACGTATGAGTCGACCCTCCTGTTGCATCTCGACACGCTTGAGATCGAGGGGATTAACATGTCGCCATCGGTGGCGAAGATATTTGCCGAGCACTCCGAGGCATATGACTTTTTTGCAACGGTTTGCCGAGACATTGTGAGTCCCGAAAGTCGCGAGGCGGTCATGGAGCTCTTAGATATAAAGACGCTTCGGGATCGTATGGAGGGCGTGCCGTACTTGGATGCCGAGGTACGAGACTGCCGAGGTACGTGGTATTCGCTGCAGGTTGTTCCACAGCGCCGCGATGAGCGGGGTCGACTGGAATCGGTCGTCGTGGCAACGCATAACATCTCGATGACAAAGCGCGCCGAGGAGCTTTCTTTCCAGGACAAGCTGACGGGACTTCGCAATAGAAATTACCTTGAGTCCCTTGGCGACGACCTGGTGAACGAGTCCCTGCCCGTGAGTGTGATCATGATGGACTGCAATTTCCTCAAGCGTACCAACGATCTCTACGGTCACGAAATGGGCGATGAGCTGCTACGGCGTACGGCGTCTGTATTGAGGCGGGCGGCAGGCGAGAAATTTGTGCCTATGCGCATTGGTGGCGACGAGTTCTTGCTGATTTGCCCTCACACCGATCGCGAATCCGCATGTGAAGTAGTGCAAGATCTTCGCCTCAGCCTTGCTGCTGCGAGCGATGAGGTGCTGACAGTCAGTGCGTCGTTTGGCGTCGCGACGGCAGAGGCGCCCGGTTATACACTGACCGAGATTTACCACATCGCTGACCACAACATGTATCAAGAGAAACGAAAAGTCCACGCTCGGGAAGCAGATTGCTAGTATTGCTACCGCCGGTTTGCGCATTGGGGAATGTTGAATCGGTGCCCGCGATACTTTATCGGTTCGGACGGGGATAATAGACGTCTGAAATTGCTTTACGAGAGGGGAACGCAATGATTAGTTTTGATTACAAGCCTCAGGGCGTATGCACTCGCAATATCCACCTTGACCTGTCCGATGACGGCAACAAGGTGGTGGGCGTCGAGTTTACCGGTGGCTGCAACGGCAATCTCAAGGCTATCTCTAAGCTGGTCGAGGGTGCTCCTGCCGATCGCGTCATCGAGGTTCTCGCTGGTAATACCTGCGGTATGAAAAAGACTTCTTGCGCCGATCAGCTCACGCGCGCTATCGAGGCCGCTCGCGCCGAGATCGCCTAATGAGTATCGCCGACCACGTCAAGAACGGAATATCGCGCCGCGGCTTTGTGCTCGGAGGGGCTGCCGCGGGCGCTGCCACGGTGCTTGCCGGATGCTCAAAGAAAACGGGTACCAGCGACGATGCTGCCGGCGAGCCACAGGTTATCAAAGACGACTCAAAGATCGTCTCGATTACGGATGAGTATGAGGCCGTCGATATCGATCTTGAGCCCATGGCGACATGGACATTGCCCTTGGGTACGCTGCTGTACTACTGCGACGGCGATTACGCCGCGGCGATGATGGCCCCGGCGTCTGCGCTGCATGCCAACACGCTTGGCGTGCTCAACTTGGGCGACGGCTCGCTCACGACGCTCATCGAGGATCCTATCGAAGGTGCGGGGTATTCGTTTTACGATGTCCGCGCCGGCGATGGCGTGTTTGCGTGGGTTGAGATGAACTTTGCCAATTCATCGTGGAAGCTCTACGCTCAAAATCTGTCGGGCGCTTCGCTCTCTGGCGACGTGGTTGAGCTCGATCGGGGTGGCAAGGACTATGATCCGCCACTGTTCACGGCGTTCGGGTCATCAGTCATCTGGTATAAAATGCCTTCGGCAGGCGGCAATAAAACGAGTAGTGATTCGTTTTGCTATCGTCGCTCGCTTGATGAATCCAAGGCCGAGACAATTTGGAAATCGACGGGCCGCTTTGCATCGGCCCCGCGTGCGAGCGACGGCATTTTGACCATCTCGCCGCGTGTCCGCAACGACGAGGGCGTCTACTACGGCATAACGGCAATCGATCTGACCGACGGCAACAACACCAAACGTGCCCAGCTAGTCCTTCCCTCGTCAGTCTCGCCTTTCGAGGCCGTATATATGGGCGATACCTTCGTGTTTTCTATCGAGGCGACCTATAGTGGCGTGGGCAGCCTGGGCAACATGGGCACGTATATCGGTAATGAGGGAGGGCCATACCTCTTTCTGTCCCGCGAGCCGCTCGCATGTGCTGCCGGCAAGAAGAATAAATATCTCGTTAAGGTACAGGCATCGCATTTTCTCATCGACACCTCTGCCAAGACCTATGGGTCGCTGTTGTCGCCCGACCGTGCTTTGGAATATGGCGATTATCCAGCTACGGCGGGAAAATCGGACTCATTCCTTACGTACGCCACGGTGCGCAACAGCCAGGGTATACCCGAGACGGTCACCGCACGCCTATTCTCTCTTTAAGCTTAGAGGGGTTAAAAAGGCGCCAACAGGGGAATAAACGCGTTGTAATTGTGAGTACCGCCCGCCGAGCTGCCGCGTCATAGTGGCATCCGGCGGGCTCAGGTGCGTTAAAATGGGCTTGTTCTTAGCTGATTGAGACAGGGGGGCCGTGTTATGGCTTCAGATGCAAAAAAGATTCTGCTGGTCGAGGATGAGAAGGCAATCCGTGACGCCGTCGCTGCCTATCTCGAGCGCGAAGGCTACTGGGTTGTGGGTGTCGGCGACGGCCAGTCCGCGATCGAGGAGTTCGAGAAGCATCAGTTTGACCTGGTCGTGCTCGACCTTATGCTCCCCAAGATCCCCGGCGAGCGCGTTTGCCGCACCATTCGCGATACCTCGGATGTCCCCATCATCATGCTGACTGCCAAGGGCGAGATCGAGGACCGTATTATCGGTCTTGAGCTCGGCGCCGACGACTATCTGATTAAGCCGTTCTCGCCGCGCGAGCTTGTCGCGCGCGTACGCGCCTTGTTCCGCCGTGCCCATCAGGCCGACGAGCCAGCCGTCGAGGTACTCGACTTCGGCGATCTGGTCATCGATATCTCGGGCCACAAGATTTTGGTCGAGGGCAAGGAAGTCGACCTGACGGCTTCCGAGTTTAAGCTGCTCACCACGCTTGCCCGTCACCCCGGTCGCGTCTACAACCGCATGGAGCTGGTCGAGAAGGTGCTCGGCTACGACTTTGAGGGCTATGAGCGCACCATCGATAGCCACGTGAAGAACCTTCGCGCCAAGCTGGGCGATGATCCCAAGAAGCCCAAGTGGCTCTACACCGTCCACGGTGTCGGCTATCGCTTCGAGGCTCCGGCCAAGACCGATAAGTCGGACGAGAAATAGGGAAATCACATATGACACCTGCGCGCTTTGAAATCGGACAAAAGCACAAGCAGGAGAGCGAGGCGGGTTCCAAGGCTAGTTGGAACACGCCTCGTTCCGATTCACGGCCAACGATGAGCTATCCCTCGCGCATGGCACTTGCTTTTGCTCTGACATCGCTCATGACGGTATTGGTGCTGGTGGGCGTGGTCTCTGTTGTGTGGGGCACGGTCTTTTCGGATTACACGCGCTCCAATATCGTCGAGATCGCCAATTCTGCTGCCGAAAAGCTTGCGACGTCGTATGAGGAAAACGGCAACTGGACTGCGGGCGAGCTGCGCACGGTCGCGACATCGAGTTTGGTATCCGACGACCTGAGTATGCAGGTCGTCAACAAGAAGGGCGTTGTCGTCTATGACGACTCATGGCCTTCGGCAAGCGCGACCGCCGATGTGCGCGAGAGCGAATCGGCGTCGAGCAGCTCGAGCGGTAAAAAAGCATCGCATAGCCCGGTCTCGTCTGCTCCAACCGACTCCGATAGCGTTGCTAACGTCGAGATTGTAACGTCTTCCGGCGAACATGTCGGACAGGTAAAGCTGTGGGCCATCGGCTCCGACGCTCTGCTCACCAAGGCGGACTCTGCGTTTAGGGAGAAGACCTTTAACGCCATGGCCCTCGCCGCAGTTGTTGCAATCTGCATTTCGGTCGTTATCGGATCGCTCGTGTCGCGCATGCTCACCAAGCCGATTCATCGTATTACCAGTACCGCAAAGCAAATCCGTGACGGCGACCTGTCGGCTCGCACGGGACTGCGCGGTGATGACGAGATCGATCAGCTGGGTGAGACCTTCGATGAGATGGCCACTTCGCTCGAGAAGGATATGAAACACGAGAAGCGCCTGACCTCAGACGTTGCACACGAGCTTCGTACGCCGCTTATGGCCATGCTCGCAACGGTCGAGGCCATGCAGGATGGCGTGTATCCCACCGACGATGAGCATTTGGAGACCGTTGCTTCCGAGACGCGTCGCCTGGCTCGTCTGGTGCAGCAGATGCTCGATCTATCGCGCATGGAAAACAGCACGGCTCCGCTCAACCTTGAGCCGGTGGACATGGTTCCTTTCGTGCGTTCCATCGTCAATGCCCAGGAGCGCCTGTTTGTCGACCGCGATCTGCGCCTGCGTTTTGCGGACGAGACCCAGGGTCACGACGATGTCGTCGAGGCCGATCCCGACATGATCACGCAATGTGTTATCAACCTCATGAGCAACGCCATGCGCTACACCCCCGAGGGCGGTTGGGTCGTTGTGTCGGTGCTCAGTGACCGCAAGCACGTCAGCATTGCCGTTTCTGATACCGGCATCGGTATTGCCAAGGACGATCTGTCGCGCATCTTCGGCCGTTTTTGGCGCGCCGATGCCAGCCGCGCCCGTGAGGCGGGCGGCCTGGGCGTTGGCCTCGCCGTGACCAAGCAGATCGTCGAGCGTCACCATGGCTACATATCCGTGGAGTCGGAGCTTGGAAAGGGTACGACTTTTACAATTCATCTGCCCCGCGAGCACACGGCAGACGCGGCATCTACTACAATGGAGCACTAGCTTTTCGCTATTCGGTGAAGGAGGGGCCGCGTCCCTGCCGCTCCGAGTTTGCGAAAACATGCGGGAAAGAACCCGCATTTCTGTCGTATTTAGGTAAGGAGTGACTCACGTGACAACGATGGAGCGTCGTCCGGATTCCCGTGGCAAGGTTCGTGATATTTACGATGCCGGTGAAAACCTGCTGATGGTCGCCACCGACCGCATTTCTGCGTTCGACTTCATTCTTCCCGACGAGATTCCGTTTAAGGGAGAGGTGCTCAATCGCATCTCGGCATTCTGGTTCGATAAGTTTGCCGACATCGTCCCCAACCATCTCGTTTCCATCGACCCGGCGGATTTCCCCGAGGAGTTTGCTGAGTATCGTGACTACCTCGCAGGCCGCGCCATGCTGGTCAAGAAGGCCCAGACGATTCCTATCGAGTGCATCGTCCGCGGCTATCTGACCGGTTCGGGCAAGAAGACCTACGACGAGAACGGCACCGTCTGCGGCATCCAGCTGCCTGAGGGCCTGACCGAGGCTTCCAAGCTTCCCGAGCCGCTGTTCACGCCGTCCACGAAGGCCGAGATTGGTGACCACGACGAGAACATCTCGTTCGAGCGTTGCTGCGAGATCGTGGGCGAGGATATCGCCACGCAGATTCGTGACCTTTCCCTCAAGATCTACAAGGCCGCTGCCGAGTACGCCGCGACCCGTGGCATCATCATTGCCGACACCAAGTTCGAGTTTGGTGTCATCGATGGCAAGGTCACGCTGATCGACGAGTGCCTCACGCCCGATTCCAGCCGTTTCTGGCCTGCTGCCAGCTACGAGGAGGGCAAGATCCAGCCCAGCTACGACAAACAATTCGTCCGCAATTGGCTCAAGGCCAACTGGGATATGACGGGGGAGACCCCGCACCTGCCCGCCGAGGTCATCGATGGCACGTCCGAGCGCTATCGCGAGGCCTTCCAGATCATCACGGGCTCCCAGTTCACAAGCATGAAGGAGAACGCATAAGTGAGTACCCGTAGCGCCACGAACAAGCGCACGCAATCCCACGAGGTTACCGGGGTTGCGCGCAAGTCCGCCGCATCTGCTAAGCCTGCCCGTCAGGCAGCGAGCTCTGTCCGCGTCGTGCCGGCTTCGTCTAAGGCACGCCGCAAAGAGCTCGAGAAGGGCGAGAACCTCGAGGGCCTCTCTAAAGAGGAGAAGCGCGCCCGCAAGGCTAAGCAGCGCGCCAAGGAGGACCGCATCTACACGGTGTCGAATATCCTTCTCAAGCAGGATGAGGACTACACCAAGCGCCGTCGTATCTGGTGGGCCGTGCTTACTATCGGCATGGTACTCGTCGTGGCAATTTGGGCTTCGCTCTACTTCGCTCCCGCTGGCATGGTGTCCAGCCCTGTCCAGATGGTCGGCATCGTTTTGTCCTACGTCGTCATTTTGGGTGACTTTATCTACGACTTCGTTCGTATTCGTCCCCTGCGCAACATGTACCGCACGCAGGCCGAGGGCATGTCCGAGAACAAGCTCAACGCTCTTATTGAGCGCGCGGCTGCCGAGGAGGACAAAAAGGACTCCAAGAAGAAATAGCGTTTGCATGCATACTTATCGCTAAGATATAAGGCGCGTCGTTTTTGCGGCGCGCTTTTTACTGTTCTATAGATAGATGGAGTGGCACATGATTCGAGCTGCCCTGACGGTCGAAGAAGCTCTGGAGGGCATGAAGGCCCTGGAGCCCAAGATTAAAAACTATGCGCGTCTGGTTGTCCGCAAGGGCGTAAACGTCAAGCCCGGCCAGGAGGTTGTCGTTCAGTCTCCGGTCGAGTGCGCGCCTTTTGCCCGCGTGGTGGTCGCGGAGGCTTATGCCGCCGGCGCTGGCCACGTGACGGTCATTTGGGCCGATGATGCCGTGACGAGGCTCACGTACGAGCATGTCGATAAAAGCTATTTTGAGCAGACGCCCGAGTGGAAGCGCATGCAGCTGGATTCCCTGGCCCAGGATGGTGCCTGCTTTGTCTTTATCGAGGGGGCGGATCCTGCGGCCCTCAAGGGCATCGATCCAGCCAAGCCGGCCGCGGCATCCAAGGCGAGGAATACGCAATGCAAAGTTTTCCGCCGTGGACTGGATTACAACATCAATCCGTGGTGCATCGCCGGCGCTCCGGTCGTGGCTTGGGCGCACGAGGTGTTCCCGGGAGACGCCGATGAGGTTGCAATCTATAAGCTGTGGAATGCGATTCTGCACACCGCGCGCGCCGATGGCCAGGACCCAGAGAGCGACTGGGAACTCCATGACGCCGCATTCGAAAAGAACCTGCGTTTTCTGAACGACAATCGTTTCGACTACCTGCATTACGCCGCGGCAAATGGAACCGATCTGACGATTGGCATGACGAAAGGTCACGAGTGGGCCGGCGGCAAGGGCAAGACGCCCGAAGGGCACCCCTTCTTCCCCAACATTCCCACCGAGGAAGTCTTCACTTCGCCCGATCGCATGCGCGCCGACGGTATCGTGTACTCGGCCATGCCGCTCATCCACCATGGCAATAAGGTCGACGATTTTTGGATTAAGTTCGAGGGCGGCCGCGTAGTGGACTACGATGCCCGCGTGGGTAAGGCGACGCTTGCGAGCATTATTGACACCGATGAAGGTGCCGCTCATCTGGGTGAGGTCGCGCTTATCTCCAAGAACACGCCGATCCGTGAAAGTGGCGTTCTATTCTATGACACGCTCTATGATGAGAACGCTAGCTGCCATCTCGCGCTGGGTGTCGGTTTCCCCGAATGCATCGAGGGTGGGTATGACATGTCCAAGGAGGAGCTCCTGGAGCATGGCGTTAACGTCTCGAGCACGCACGTCGATTTTATGATCGGCACGGACGATATCGATATTACGGGCATTACGCCTGATGGACGTGAAGTTGTGATTTTCCAGAACGGCCAATGGAGTTGGGAATAGCCCCAGACCGTGGTACAATGCCACCCGCGGGCCGTTAGCTCAGCTGGCAGAGCAGGGGACTTTTAATCCCAAGGTCCAGGGTTCGAACCCCTGACGGCCCACCATAGAATAGAAAAGCGACTGGCGGATGCCGGCCGCTTTTTTGTTGCCGCGACATGGGTTCGAACCCGAAAGGGCGCGGAGCTGAGTAAACGCGTGAGCGTTTGCCAGCGCAGCGCGCAAGGCGCGAAGCGCCGCAGCGGCCGTCTGCAGAGCAGGCCGAACCTCTGACGGCCCACCCAAAGAAAGGAAAACGAAATGAAAACAGATAGATACGGAATTAGCGGCAGCACATTAAAGATAATAGCGGCCATTTCGATGGTTCTCGATCATGTAAGCAGGATCGTCCTGACCAATGGAATCATGACTCACGCATCGTACAATCAGATATCAGACGAACAGTGGGCGATTCTAAGCGAGGCTTCGGATGTGCTTCATGTTCTTGGCAGAATTGCATTTCCCTTATTTTGCTTTTTGATAGTTGAGGGATTTTTGCATACTCATGACATAAAGAGGTACCTGCGAAATATGCTTGTCTTCGCAATCATTGCGGAGCCCATATACGATTTCGTTCAAACCGGGCAACTATTTGACCTTCGGCAACAAAATGTTATGTGTGAGCTCCTGCTTTGCTTGGTCTTCTTGATAATTCTGGAAAAGATACAAAGCCTTTCAAAATGGAAGAGGTACATCGCAGAAACTGCTCTGATTGTTTTGACAGCACTGGCAGCTGAATACACTAAACTAGATGGCGGTGTGTGTGGCATTCTGCTTGTGGCTGCATTCTATTTATTCCACGACAGCAAGGCCAAGATGTTCTTTGCTGCAGTATGCGCAGTGCTCCTTTCGTCATGCCATATAGTTGGCGGCGGATTTGAGTTTGCTACAGCTAATATATTTAATCCTGATGTTGCTGCCGCGGTCGTTTCGTTGCTGCTTATCAATCTTTATAATGGCAAGCGAGGGCTGAAGCTCAAATATTTCTTCTACATTTTCTATCCGGCTCATCTTGCTCTGCTTTATGGTGTCTCACTTATTGTTTTGAACTGTCTTTAAAAACTCTCAAACAAGTCTCTGAAAGCAGAACTAAATTGACCCTAAGACTGCTTGTGAATTTCCGGAAGACCTGTGAGATACGAGGATAGACAACGAGGGCTGTAGAAAGATGCTTCGAAAGCATGAATGGCAGCGAGAAAATGAGTTCGGAAGAACCCCTCTGGATGCTCCAGCATAGAATAGAAAGCGATCGGCTCCGGCTGGTCGCTTTTTTGTTACCGATGCACGGTTCGAACCCGAACTTCTATATATAGGAACGCTTGGCGAACAAAACCTGCCTTTTACCGACGGGAAACAAATAACCGATGCTTTTGGAGTAAAGTGGCGCTCCAGAGATGACCGATGCCTCAACATCTATAAACCAGCTGGTCACCGCCAATATCAGAAGCTGATGCTTCAGTTATAACCTCAGTGACGTGACTGAGGGACCTATTCATTTGTGAACAAAATATGGAGTGCGCGATTCCCGCCCCCGGCGCCCCTCCGGTCTGGCAATATATCTCCTTGC
>NZ_QRKO01000017.1:0-47465 GCF_003471985.1 Collinsella sp. AM15-2
GAGACGGGCCCGGGCTGACAATTTCGACTGTAATGGACGTTCTTAAATGACTACTCAGGATGAGTGTCCAAAAATCCGCGCTCGTTCGATTGGCGCATGTCTACGCAGCGTAGGTTGTCGAGCCTGGCCTTCAAATGGATACTGACTGTCGAACCGGTTCACTCCATTTCTTCAATTTGATTGGACAGCCCATGAACCAGACACGGCAAACCAATGCCTCCCATACTTTTTTGGCAGCGCATGCCATCAAGCAGCTGCGCGAAGAGCGCGGCTTCACCCAGCGCGCCCTGGCGGAAAGCCTTGGCGTGACCGATAAAGCCGTCAGCAAGTGGGAATCCGGCCGCGGCCTTCCCGACATTTCCCTCGTTGAGCCTTTGGCCCAGAGACTCGGCATAAGCGTGGCTGAGCTTTTGGCTGGTGACATTCGGGCCAACGCCAACCGTGCAGGCAATATGCTCAAAGGCGTCTTTTACGTTTGCCCTATCTGCGGAAACGTTGTGCACGCGCTCGGAGAAGGCAGCTTTAGCTGCTGTGGCTCCACGATGTTTCCCCAGGAGGCCGAAGAGCCGGACGCGGACCACGCCTTTTCCATCGAGCGCATCGAGGACGATTGGTACGTCACGCTCGATCATCCCATGACCAAGGATCACTACATTAGCTTTGTGGCATATGCGACTATGGACGGCATCTGCTTTAAGAAGCTCTATCCAGAGCAATCGGTGCAGCCGCGCTTCCATATTACCGGGCGCGGCAGGATATATCTTTACTGCAACCAACACGGACTCTTTACGTCGCTGACGCCTCGCAAATAACGGCTGTCTATCCGCCCTCCTCATGCGTTCCCGGGGGACCCAAAATGAGCGTGGATAATCTCCCGGTTTTGGCCTGTGTGCGGGCTCAAAGTGGGAGATTATCCACGCTCGTTATTTGAGTGTCCAATAATCCTCGCTCGTTGTTACTTGAGTCCGGGGAGGCGGGTGTAGGGGAACGAGCGCTCTAAGAACTCGGAGCAGCGGGCGTAATCTTTGGCAAAGTAGCTGCTATAGAGCGAATCGAGTACGTATTGCACGGCGATATGGCTGGCGAACTGCGTGATGCGGTGCGTCATGCTCTCGTGGTCGCTTACCGTGAGATAGGCGGCAAAGCCGGGGTGAATGCGGGCACAGTACGGCGTGCCGATGACGATGACCGGGACATGTCGACTGCTAAGGATCGGCAAGATCTCCTTGAGGTTGGGGGCAAGGCCGCTGTAGGAGATGACGATTGCCACATGGTCGGGACCCGAGGCGAGCGCCGTGCGCACCTGCGCCTCGACGCTGTCGTGGCACGTCGCGCTTTTGCCGGCGGAAAGCAGGCGATCGCGGAACATTCCCGCTGGATACAGGTTATGCGAGCCCGTGTAGATGTCCACGGTGCCGGCGCGCATGATGAGCTTGGCGGCGTGGTCGAGCTGTGCAGGGTCGAGCAGCTCCTGCGTTTCGGCCAAGGTGGTCTGGTAGAGCCCCTCCATGCGCTCCATCACCTGCGCAGGGGCGGAGGTGGCATCGAAGGGAAAGTTGATGTCCACGTCGCGCCGGTTGCCCGCCTCGGTCGCCTGGCGGATGAGCTCGACCTTGAGGTCTTTGAATCCCTCGAGGCCGAGCTTTTTGCAAAAGCGGTGCACGCTCGCGACCGAAACGTTGGCGCACGCGGCAAATTCCTTAATGGAAAGCCCGCGCACATCCTCGCCCATGGCGAGGGCCGTTCGCCCAAGTTGTTGCTCGGTGGGGGTGAGGCTTTTGCCCTGCGTGATCTTTCGCCTGATATCCATATGGCTCCTATGCGTTTGCGTCGCGATAAACCAATCATAGCGATAAATAAAACGTTCGGCTTGGCTGGGAGTTTTGGTCCGCCGGTCTATGAACGACGGACCGCTCGACGCTGCGCGGGCTCAACATAGGGGCGCTGTCCTTGTTGGGCCGTTTGCGCCCGGGGCGTTACCCGAGCACGCGTACGGGCCCCAAGAGACCGCTGGGCTCGGAGGGCTCGGTCATGCCGAACACGTCGGGGACGGCGTGGTCGAGGGTGTTGATGATATCGATCGTGAGCGCGTGCTCGCCGGCTAAAAGTGCGGCGGCCTCAAAGCGGTAAGGCGGACAGATGCGGGTGCCGAGGGATTTGCCGTCGAGGGTGACGGTTGCGGTCTCAAAGACCTCCCCAAGGTCGATGACAGCGCGGCTGGCCGCTTCGCCCAGGACAAAGGAGGCCTGGTAGCGGAACGTGCCGGCCTTGCCGGGGAACTCGGCCGAGGAAAGGTCGTGCAGGTCTGCAAGCTCAACAGACTCGCCAAAGGCATCGGTACCAGGGGCAGAGAAGGCAACCGCCCAGGGCTCGTCGACGCATGTGGCTTCGTCTCCAGCAGTTACCGCGCCGGCGGAACCTGTAGCCCCAAGGACCACGATGCAGCTCTCGTAGGGAGCCAGCTCGAGCGTGCCGTCAAAGGCGGCGGGATCGGTGCCGTTGAGCAGGTCGAGGCGCGCGCCTGCAACGGGTATGCCGTCGGCAAGCGCAATCTGAGTGGAGATACCCTGCTTGGGATGCTCGTTGACGAGCATCAGATAGGTCTCGCCCGCCCGCTCGTAGCGCAGTGCGCGCAGCCAGGGCTGGGACTCGGCACAAACCACGGTCTGCATACCGGCGTCGGCAAGCGTGCCTGCGAGCTCGGCGGTTGCCAGGAGCTTGATGCCGGCGACCGCGGCTGCATCCACGGAGGCAAAGCCCTCGCGGGCTGCAATATCACCGTCGTAGCGCTTGCTCGGCAACTCATCCAGCGCGTACACGGCAACACCTGCGGCTGCGGCGCGCGTGGCAAAGTCGAGCACGGCTCCGCCGACAAACTCGGCTCCGGGCATCACCAGGCAGCGGTATGCCTGGCCGTTCACGCCAAAGCCGCTACCGTCTGCGGCAATTTCAACGGCATAGCGCCCTGCGTCCTCAAATGCCTCTGCCGGCACGATGTCAAAGTCGACCTGCGCGCGCATAAGCTCGGAGGCGGCATGCTGCATAAAGTTCGCCTCGCCTGTCCACTCGGCGTCCGCATGGTAGAGAAGCGCCACCGGGGTCGTTGCGCGCCCGCCGCTCAGTAGGCTCGCCGTACGGTTCATGTAGCTCATGAGCTGCCCAAAGTGTGCAAACTGGGGGTTTTGGCCATGCGCATAGAAATGCGGTGGGCAGTCCCAGTCGGGGAAGGCGGCCACGCTAAAGGCATGCGGCACAAACCAATTGACGCCGCGCACCAAAAAATGATCGGCGATCCACTTCATCTCGCGTAGGCCTTCGTGCCATCCAAATGCGCCAAAGACCTCGGCCATGCAGCGCCCCTGCTTTTTGGGGTCGAGGTGTGCTGCCGAGGAGCCCAGCTTGGGCAGCACGTAGTTATAGAACTCGAGGTCCCACACGCCGCGTCCGTAGCTGTGAAGGCCGCGGTCCATGCCGGGTACCAGCTGGTTGATCACGATGTCGACGCCCGCCATGTCCTGACCGCCCACGGCGCGGAAGTAGTGCCCGGCGCCCACGCCCAGGCGCGCGTGGCAGTCCTTGTCCTCGATAACGTGGCCGATGTACTGCACGCCGCGCGCGCGGCACCAGTCTCCGAGCTGGTCGCAGAAGCACTCCTTATAGAGGGTGCTCGCGATGTCCATATAGACGTGGCGTACGTGCGCGCCGGCTGGCTCGCGGTCCCACAGGTGCGGGAGCTCGGCCAGGTAGCGCTCGCCCAGTGCCGCGCGCAGGCGACGCTCAAGCTCGGCCGACCAGGGTAGGGGCGCGGTGGCCTTGCCGATGAGCGTGTCCGAGATGCCATCGGGGCCCGTGGTGCCCTTCTCGTTGGCAAATCCGGGCTCATCGGAGAAAAAGCCCAGGATCGTCTTGCCAAACTCATCGCCCAGATGCTCGAAATGCGGCTCGTAAACAGCATCGATGAGCTGCGCCACCGAGGCGCGGTCGACCATATTGATGTAGTCCTCGTTGTAGGAGGTCTTGCCGCTCGTGAACATCACGCATGCCTGCGTGAGGCCCGCAGGTGCATCGAAGACCAGGCGGCTGGGGTTGCCGTCTGCATCGTCGATTACTCGGTAAGCGACGTCGACGGGGCTGCCGTCCTGCATAAATGTCACGCCGTAGAAGCGCTCCGTTTTGTCGAGCATGTTGGCGAGTGCGATGCTCGCGGCGGACGTGGGGCCCACGATGTCGAACGTGCGGTGCGTGAGCACGATCTTGCGGAGCTCGGACACGGCCTCCTTGACGGCGCCGTTGGCAAAGCCCGTGGGGAAGTGCGCGTCGTCCAAGATCCAGAGCTTAAGGCCCAGCTGCTTGCACTCGTCAATGACAAAGCGCAAGTCGCGCCACCAGCCCTCGCCGCAAAAATCGGGGTGTGGGCGGCTTTCGAGACAGACCTCGTGGATGTCGGCGCCGGCGATCTTCTCCAGATACTCGGCAATGGTCTTATGGCTCTCGCCCTTCATCCACAAAAACGGAAGCACGTGGTTGTCGTATGTGCCCTCGAGCACCTGCTGGTAGTACGCGGTCATGGATCCTCCTTGGCTCGATCGATCTGCTGTATGGCACAGATTATGGACGTGTCGGCGCACTCTGCTAATATCTGAATCACGACGAACTATGACCAAATCAACGATTGGCAAGCCATGGAGATCGACGAGCTCGAGCGTAGGCTCAGCGAACTGAGCGCCAGTGAGATCGCTTATAAAGACGGCATGGCATTTGATTGGTCGATTATGACCGAGCATGTCGAAATCGACGGATGCCCAGTGCGCAAGATTGGGCAGCCAGGGTTTGCCTATGCCCAGCCCGGCATGCCGCGTGGCCTGACGATAAGGAAAAACTCGCGCTTTAATGCAGTTCCCGAGCACGTGCATGATTACGTGGAGATGAGTTATGTGTATCGCGGGCGCTGCCCGCAGACGGTGGCGGGGGAGAGGCTCGAGTTGCGCCGCAACGAGGTGCTTTTGCTCGACGCCCTTTGCCCTCATGCCGTGGCGGCGCTCGGCGAGGACGACATCATGCTGAGCATGACCGTTTCACGCTCTTTTTTGCGCCGGAGTCTCGAGTCGAGCCTCTCGCGCGAGAGCGCGGTCTCGCGGTTTTTGTTCAACGCGCTCAACAGCGAGACGGACCATCGGGGCCATGTCCGTTTTTACTGCGGCGAGAGCCGTCGGATTCGGCGCTACATGCAGGAGATGCTCTGCGAGCTGTACGACCCGAGCCCCAACGGTCCCGAGATCGTCTTGCGTCTGTTTCAGCTGTTTTTGGTCGAGCTCATGGATTGCTACGAGCGCGAGCTGGTGCGCGGCGCGGCGGACGGCGCGGCGGGGCCCACTGCCCTGGTGACGGGAATGCTCGGCTATATCGATCGCGAATTCGCCGCGTGCTCCCTCGAGGGGATGGCGGCGGAGTTTGGCTTGAGCCCTAATTATGCGACGGCGCTCCTTAAGCGGCATGTGGGCAAGACCTTTAGGCAGCTTGTGCAGGAGCGACGCCTGGTACATGCGGCCGAGCTTCTGCGCGGCGGCGCCACGGCCGGGGCGGCTGCGCATGCGGTGGGCTATGAAAACATGAGCTTCTTCTACCGTAAGTTTCACGACAAGTATGGCTGCACCCCCGCGGCATACCGCCGGTAAGCGCGGGGCGGATCGTCTTCGCTCCTTCGGTGTCAAAAAGTTTCAGCTGCAGCGCTGTTGCAGCGCGCGTCTGCGAAAAGAAGTGTCGGGTTTGGCACCCCTGCCCCTGCCTGTCGCGTGCGTGGGCGATACTCGGCCTATCGACCCGCAATGCAAAGGAGATGCTCATGGCAAACATCAAGTTCCCCGAGGGTTTCTATTGGGGCGGCGCCACGGCCGCCAATCAGTTTGAGGGCGCTTGGAACGTGGACGGCCGCGGTCCTTCCGTCGACGACCATTTCTTGGGTGGCAGCTACAAGGAGCCGCGCCAGATTACGATCGACATCGACCCTAACCGCTTCTACCCCAACCATGACGGCATCGATTTCTACCATCACTACGAGGAGGACATCGCGCTGTTCGCCGAGATGGGCTTCAACATGTTCCGCATGTCCATCTCTTGGAGCCGCATCTTCCCCAACGGCGACGACGCCGAGCCCAACGAGGCCGGCCTCGCCTTTTACGACCGCGTCTTCGACTGCCTGCGCGCTCACAATATCGAGCCGCTCGTGACCCTGTCGCACTACGAGATGCCTTATCACCTGGTCGAGAAATACAACGGCTGGGCGAGCCGCGAGCTCATCGGCTTCTTTGAGAAGTACTGCCAGACCGTCTTCGACCGCTATCAGGACAAGGTCAAGTTCTGGCTCACCTTCAACGAGATCAACTGCGGCACCCAGGACATGGGCAACCTCTTTGGGACCAGCATGATCCAGGGCTTTGAGGGCCCGGCTTCGGCGGTCCACACCACGCCGCAGGCCCGTATGCAGGCCCTGCATCACCAGTTTGTCGCCAGCGGCCGCGTCGTGCGCTATGCCCACGAGCACTATCCGCAGTTTAAGATGGGCAACATGGACTGCTTCATCCTCTCCTATGCCGCCACGTGCGATCCGGCCGACGTGTTCGCCACGCAGCAGGAGATGAATACCATGAACTGGTACTGCTCCGACGTGCAGGTGCGCGGCAAGTATCCGTTCTATGCCAAGCGCTTCTGGGCCGAGAACGATGTCGAGCTTGTGATGGAGGACGGTGACCTGCAGGATATCGCCGACGGCAAGGTCGATTTCTACACCTTTAGCTACTACATGTCCGGCACCGTGGGCACCCACAAGGATCACGAGATGACCGAGGGCAACATGACCTTTGGCGGCAAGAATCCCTATCTGGAGTCCACCGACTGGGGCTGGCAGATCGATCCGCTGGGTCTGCGCATCGCCCTCAACGAGATTTACGCCCGCTACGAGATTCCGCTGATGGTGGTCGAGAATGGCATGGGCGCCTACGATGAGGTCGAGGAGGACGGCTCCATCCACGACCCGTATCGTATCGCCTACTTGCAGAGCCACGTCAAGGCCATGGGCGAGGCCATTGCCGACGGCGTCGACCTGATCGCCTACACCTGGTGGGGCCCCATCGACCTGGTTTCCGCCGGCACCGGCGAGATGCGCAAGCGCTACGGCTTTATCCACGTCGATAAGTACGACGACGGCACCGGTACCTACGAGCGACGCCGCAAGGACAGCTTCTACGCCTACCAGAAGATCATCAAGTCCAACGGTGCCGAGGGCCTGGATTAATCGACAATATGAGTGCCACCGGGGAAAAGCGTTGGGATGGGCTCGCGATTCGAGTCCCCACCTTAGCATTTGAACCATTTGGCACTATAATCACCATAGGCATGCGCACAACGTTGCGCTTAATCAAGAGGAGAAAACGTATGGGTCTGTTTGACATGTTCAAGAAGAAGGCTGAGCCCGCGGCTGCTGCTGCTCCCGCCTCCATCTCTGCTTCTGCCGGCGCCGACGTGCTGTGCTCGCCCGTCAAGGGCAAGGTCATCAAGATGGCCGACGTGCCCGATCCCGTCTTTGGTGGCGAGGTTCTGGGCAAGGGCTGCGCCGTGTGGCCCGAGGACGATCTGGTCTACGCTCCCTGCGACGGCAAGGTGACCGTCACCATGGGTCACGCCGTGGGCCTGCAGTCCGATAGCGGCATCGAGGTTTTGGTGCACGTTGGCGTCGATACCGTCAACATGAACGGTGATGGCTTCGAGGGCTTCGTCAAGGCCGACGACGTTGTGAAGGCTGGCCAGCCCATACTCAAGATCGACCGCGCCAAGATCGCCGCTGCCGGTTACAAGGACTGCGTCGTGGTGGCCGTGTCCAACACCGCCGAGTTTGCCGATGTCGAACTCGCCGTCGAGGCCGACTCCGCTGTCGCCGCCGGCGATGCCATCGTCAAAGTCGTCCGCAAGTAAGCTGCGGCATCCAAAGGGTGTGCAAGGGTGGTCGGGTTATCCGGCCGCCCTTTTTTATTACAATGCGGCGGAACGTTTTATTGCGCGTTGGGCGGACCGGTAAACCGTTCGGACGTTAAATCGAGCCGATTGCGCCTTTGCTTTGCCGGGGGTGTTCGTTATCGGCTAGTATGGCCTTATTGTTACGACGTGCACCGCGTCGGGAAGCGCGGTGCCGCTTGTTGGGAGGAATGTCATGAAGAAGAAGCTGCTGCTTGCGCCCCTGATGGCTGTTCTGGTCGCGTGCGTGGTTGTGCTTTCCGGCTGCGGAGGTCCTTCGGTTGAGGAGCTCATTACCGAGGATCTTACGACGCAGTTTGACGAGGTCAAGAACGGCGGCGACGACTTCCTCGCTGGCCTGGAAGAGGCCTCGGGCGACGAGTTCGAGCAGCTGGGCATCGATCCCAAGGAGTACGCCAAGAGCTATCTCGAGGGCTTTGACTACAAGATCGGCGACGTGACGGTCGACGAGGACAAGGGCACCGCAACTGCCGAGGTCACCATTACCTGCAAGTCCATGAACCAGATCGTTGAGGATTTTGCCACCCAGTATCAGGAGAAGGTCGCCGCGCTCGATTCGATGCCTTCCGATGACGAGCTGTACAAGATGGCCGGTCAGGTTATGGTCGATGTGACCAAGGCTGCTAAGACCAAGGACACCAAGGTCACCTTCAAGTATTCCTGCAATGACGACGGCGAGTGGTCTGCCGACGATTCCGCAACCAACGAGATGATGAATGCCATGATGAGCTAGGGGAGTTACGGCGTTTTGCCAAACGCCGTAACTGTTCGACGCTGCGCGGGCGCCAGAGCGACAACTTGTCATTCAAAGAGGACGGCATGACCAGAAGGTCTATGCCGTCCTCTTTTCATGCCAATTTGTTCGCTCTGGTGCCCGCTCGCTGCCCGTCCTCTACCTGCGGCGTTGCCATGGTAGTCATTGAGGTGGCAGTTGGGGACGTTCCTTTTCTGCCGGCAGTTGGGGACACTCCTTGTATCAACGCCGCATCAAATGCTCGGGAAAATGCGACCCGGTTTTTGGCCGAATTCCGGGTCGCGGTTTCCGGATGGGGTGGGTTGCGGAAACCGCGACCCGGAATATTGCTCTGAAACGGGATGCGGTTTCCCCGACGCGCCTCAAATGGAAAGTGCATCCCATTTCGGAGCTCCAAAACGGGATGCACTTTCCGCGTGGAAGAATTGTCGCAGCTGCGTTAAGCGGTGTCGCTCGCTACTCGCCCAAGATTAGCTCGGCGAGTTCGTCCTGCGTATCTACCACGTAGTCGGCGCCGGCGGCTTCCAGCTCTGCGCGGCCGCGGAAGCCCCAGCTGACGCCCGCGCTCTTAAGGCCGGCGTTGTGGCCGGTCAGAACATCGACATTCGAATCGCCCACATAGAGCGTGGTTGCCGGATCGGCGCCCAGCTCTTTCATCACATGCAACGTGACGGGTGCCTCGGGCTTGGGCGGAAATGCGCCCACACGGCCCTGTACCAGCGCAAAGCGATCGGGGCCAAAGTATTTCTCGATAAGCGGGGCTGCCGAAATATGATCCTTGTTGGTGAGCACGGCAAGCTGAACGCCCGCTGTGCGCAGACGGTCGAGCATCTCAATCGTGCCGGCGTAGGGCGAGGTGTGGTCCTCCTTGTGCTCGCCGTAATAGGCCCTAAACTCGGCAAGCGTCTGCTCAAACATACGGCCGTCGCCCGCGTACTCGGCGGGCATAAAGCGCTCGACCAGCTTAAGCATGCCGTTTCCCACCTTGTAGCGGTACTCGTCCACGGCAAACGTGGGCCAGCCGTGCATCTCGCAGGTGTGGTTGCCGGCGGCCGCCAGGTCCTCGAGCGTGTTGAGGATGGTGCCGTCAAGGTCAAAGATCACGGTGGAAAAAGCTGCTGCCATGAAAGCTCCCGTCATTGGGTTTAAAACGCACCTCATAATACTGGGCTTACGTGTCTGGCGTGGCTGGAATCTGAACATCTCCAGGGTTATCAGGCCATATCGCGCCAGCTGTGCAATTCCGCCCTAGCAAATTCTCGGCAGCTGCTCTCCCACGAGCATGTCGAGGATGCGGGTCGAGCCCCAGCCGGTGCGCACGCGCACGGCGGGACGGGCACCCTCGGCAAGCGGCAGCACGCGACCGATGATGGCGGCATTCTCGCCGTAGCGGGCGGCGCGCATGGCGCTCAACGCGGCATCGGCTTGCTCGGCCGGCACCACGGCGACCATCTTGCCCTCGTTTGCCACCTGTAGCACATCGTAGCCGAGCATCTCGCAGGCGGCTTGCACGTCGGGACGCACGGGCACGGCATCCTCGTCGACCTCCATGGCAACACCGCTGGCCTGGGCAAACTCGTTGAGTGTGGACGCCAGGCCACCGCGCGTGGGGTCGCGAAAGCAACGCGTGCCGGGCGCTGCGGCCAGAACGTCGGCAATCAGGTGGTTGAGCGGCGCGGCATCGCTTTCGATGGTGCTCGAAAACGCTAGGCCCTCGCGTTGGCTCATGATGGCGATGCCGTGGTCTCCCAGTGTGCCCGACACCAGGATGACGTCGCCGGGCCGGCAGTTGGCACCGCTGAGTGTCACGCCTGCGGGCACCTCGCCTACGCCAGCGGTATTGATGTAGACGCCGTCGGCACCGCCACGCTCGACCACCTTGGTGTCGCCGGTGATAATCTTCACGCCTGCCTCATGTGCCGTTTCGGCCATGGTCTGCACAATCTGGCGCAGCTTGTCCATGGGATAGCCCTCTTCGAGGATAAAGCCGCATGAGAGGTAGCGCACGTTAGCGCCCGAGGTCGCGACGTCGTTGACGGTTCCGCATACGGCGAGGCGGCCGATATTGCCGCCGGGGAAGAACTGCGGCGTTACCACAAAGCTGTCGGTCGACATGGCGATTCGCTCGCTTGCGGGCAGCGCGGCGACACCAGCATCGTTGCCCGCAAGCAGCTCGGGCGACCCAAAGGCATCCAGAAAGACCTCATCGATAATGCGCTTCATCATCTGGCCGCCGGAGCCGTGGCCCAGCAGGACAGTGCTATCGGTGGCAGTACGGGACATATCGAAAACTCCAATCGTGGGTGGTGTCAGCATGCGGGCGCGTCCGGGTTAGTCGCGGTAGCGGTAGTACGCCGCGCAGCTGCCTTCGGAGCTCACCATGCACGGGCCGACGGGGTGCTCGGGCGTGCAGGTGCGGCCAAACAATGGGCAGTCGCTCGGCGTGATGGCACCGCGCAGCACGTCGCCGCAGCGGCACCCGCGCGGCTCGACCGTCGCCTCAATGGGCACGTCAAAGCGGGCGCCGGCATCAAAGCGCGCGAATTCGGGTCGGATGGAAAGACCCGAGTTGGCAATCGGTCCCAGCCCGCGCCACGTGGTGTCGCACGGCTCAAACACCTGCTCGACCAGCTGGCGTGCCACGGGGTTGCCGTCAGCGTTGACGCCACGGCGGTAGGCGTTGTCGATTGCGGGCCTGTGCTCGACAACCATCTGGACTAGCATGCTGATGCCCTGCAAGATATCGACCGGCTCAAATCCCGTGACCACGCCGGGGGTCTCGAACTCATCGACCAAAAACCTAAAGGGTGCCAGGCCCGTGATGGTAGCGACGTGACCAGGCAGGATAAAGCCGTCGATGGTCGTCTCGGGGTCGTTGGAGATCGCACGCAGAGCCGGCGGCGTGGTCTTGTGAGCACAGTAGACCGAGAAGTTCTGGAGCCCGCGCGCGTCGGCCTCCAGGATAGCGGCGGCAATGGTGGGCGTTGTGGTCTCAAAGCCGACGCCCATAAAGATGACCGGGCGTTCGGGATTTTGCTCGGCAATGTCGAGTGCGTCGAGCGGAGAGTAGACGATGCGGATGTCGCGCCCCGCCGCCTTTTGCGCGGCAAGCGAGGTGGACGATCCGGGCACGCGCATCATGTCGCCAAAGGTGGTGATGATGGCGCCGTCCATGTTGGAAAGCGCAATTGCGTGATCGATGTCGCGGTTGGCGGTGACGCAAACGGGGCATCCCGGGCCGCTTAGCAGTTTGAGTCCCGTCGGCATAATGGAGCGAAAGCCATAGCGGCCAATGCTCACGGTATGCGTACCGCAGACTTCCATAAGGTTGATGCTGCGGTTGCCGACAAGCTCGTGAATACGATCAATGAGCTCGCGAGCCAGCTTGGGGTCGCGAAATGCCGAAAAGTCGATACCGGAGCGAACCGGCTGCGCCGCCGCCACTAGTATGCCTCGGCCGGGTTGGTGGCGAGCTGGTCCTCTTCGGCCAGCTCGGCCATGGTATTGACGAGTTCGAGTGTCTCTTGGGCTTCCTGCTCGTCGACGATCTGAATGCCAAAGCCGGCGTGCACGAGAATATAGTCGCCTACCTGTGCCGTCGGCACGAGGCGCAGCGAAACGGGGCGCTCGATGCCCATCATGTCGACGGTCGCCTTAAGGTCGTCGTCGCGTTTGACCACTTTACCGGGAACGGCAAGGCACATAATGTTCCCCTTTTATACGTTTTGCGCTGGATAGGCGCCTAATTACCCATCAGTTGATGGTAGCGCTCGCGGGAGTCACGAGCAAACGCGTTACACCTGTGAGACGGCGGCGCGCAGGCTGGCAAAACAGCCTATCGCAATGCTGTCTACGCGAGGCGAGCGCGAGCGATGGCGGCCTGACCGTAGGCGATGCAGCCGTCGTTAACGGGCACGGCGTGGGGGATCAAGACGGCAAGACCGGCGTCTTTGAGTTCGTGGGTAAGGAGCTGAAGCAAAAGCCGGTTCATGAACACACCGCCCGAGAGCGCGACGGTATCGAGGCTTTCGTGATCACAGATCTCGCGTGCGATGTGGGTCGTAGCGTGCGTAATGGCGATGTGAAACCCGAGGGCGAGCCGGTCGGCCGGCGCGCCTGCCTCGATTCCATTCAGAAGAGCTTCGATGAGCGGTCGGGGGTCCAAGATGGGGGAGTCGTCGGCAGACGTGAATACGCCTGTATGATTGCCGTCGAGACGAACGGGCTTACCGTCAAGCGCGCGCCAGGCGGCGGCTTCGAGTTCTATGGCGGGTTCGCCCTCGTAGGTTGCCTTGTCGCAGATGCCCAGAATCGCTGCTGCGGCATCAAAGAGACGCCCCATGCTGCTGGTGCGCGGGCTGTTGATGCCGCGCTCGATCATGGTGGCTGTCACGCTGCGCGTTTGCTCGTCGAGGCTGTCCAAAAGCCGAGCGGCACCCGGGTGCTCGAGCAGGCCGAGCTCACTGAGCAGGGCAAAGGCGTTGCGGCGGGCGTCGCGCACGGAGGCCGCCCCGCCGGGGAGCGCCCAGGTGCGCAGGTGCGCGGCGCGCTCAAAGCCGCCAAGGCCGGCGACAAGGAACTCGCCGCCCCAAATGGTCCCATCGGTGCCGGCGCCGGTGCCGTCAAAGGCGATGCCAAGGACACGCGCGTCGGTTGCAAGCCGGCCTGCGACAATCGCCTCTGCCATTACGCTCGCGATGTGCGCATGATGATGTTGGACTTCGATAAGCGGCAGATTGTGCTCCCGTGCCTGTTCGCGCGCCCACTGGCTCGACAGATAGCTGGGGTGTAAATCGCAGGCCAAGGCGGCGGGCGCCAAGTCAAAGAGATCTTCCAAGCGCGTGCGCGCGGCGTTCCAGGCATCGAAGGTCCCGCCGTTTTCAACATCGCCGATATGCTGCGACACAAAACAGGTTACCTCGCCGTTCGCCCCTTCACGAGTGAGCGCAATCGTCGCCTTTTGCTGCGGGCCGCAGGCGAGGATGCAGGGTACAGTGCCGTCGCATGCCGGCAGCGGTAACGGCTGCGGAGCGTATCCGCGGGCGCGGCGCACGGGCATAACGGCGCCGTCGACCACGCGCACTACAGAGTCGTCGTAGCGCGAGAGGATCGCGCGGTCGTTACCGAGCAACGAGTCGGCGATGCCGGCGGCAATGAGGTGTTTCCAGGCAAGGTCGTCGTCGGTCTCGATGGGTTCTTCGCTCAGGTTTCCGCTGGTCATGACGAGCGCGTGCATACCGCAGACTTCTACCGCGGCAAGCAGCAGATGCTGAAGCGGGGTGTAGGGGAGCATAACACCGAGCTCGGGAAGGTCATGCGCGACGGACGGCGCGAGCGCGAGGGCGTCGGGGGAATCTCCACTCTCGCAAACGGCACGTCGGCGCAGCAGCACAATGGGGCGAATGCTGCCGGTCAGCAAGCCGCGCTCAACGTCGCTGACATGGCACAGGCGTTCAACGTCGGCAAGGTCGCGCACCATAACGGCAAGCGGCTTGTTGCTGCGGCGTTTGCGGCGGCGAAGCTCGGCTACCGCCTGCTCGTTGGAGGCGTCGCATGCCAAGTGAAATCCGCCCAGCCCCTTGATGGCGACGATACCGCCACCGGCCAGCAACTCAACACAGCGGTCGATAATGGCGTCGCTGGCCTCGCGTGTGGTGCCGACGGCCGGTGTCGCGGACGAATTCCCGCACGCATTGCCGTTCACAGCCTCGCGCCACGTAATATGCGGCCCGCAATCAAAGCAGGCATCGGGCTGCGCGTGAAAACGCCGGTCGAGTGGGTCGGCATACTCCGCGGCGCACTTGGGACACATGGGAAAACAATCCATCGAGGTGGCCGCTCGATCGTAAGGCAGCGAGCGGATGATGGTAAAGCGCGGCCCGCAGTTAGTGCAGTTGATAAAGGGGTAGTGATAGCGTCGGTCGGCGGGATCGAACAACTCGCGCAGGCAATCGTCACAGGTAGCGATATCGGGCGAGACGAGCGTCGTGTGCGCGGTCTGGTCCTGCGATGCCACAATGCGAAAGCCCTGCTCACCGGCAGCGCTCCAACCGCCAGGCCCCAAATCCGCAATATCGACTCGCTCAACGCGGGCTGCCGCAGGCGCATGCTCAGAAAGCGCGGCAACAAAAGCATCGAGCGCATCGGCCGGAGCGTGCGCCTCGATATGCACGCCGTCGCCCGCGTTGAGCACCCATCCGCAAATGCCATGCGCCATGGCCTCGCGATACACAAACGGTCGCATGCCAACGCCCTGCACAATGCCCGTCACATGAATATGCACATGCCGCATGCGACACCCCTCATCAAAACCGACCAAAAAGGGACAGGTTTATTTTGGTCGGTAAAACTTCTAAACCTGCCACAACAAACCTGTCCCTTTTTGGCAGGTGCGCTACAGTCCCAGGCTCTGCTTGGTGGCGGCGCACGTGAGCTCGCCGTGCTTAACGCCGCGCAGGCCCAGCAGACGGTCGGCCAGCTCGTAGACGCGCTCGCCGCGACCCTTGAGCGCCAGAATCTCTAAGCAGTTGTGGTGATCCAGATGCACGTGCATGGTCGATACGATCTCGTCGGTGTAGTCGTGCTGCACTTCGTCCAGACGGCGCGTCAGGTCGCCGGTATGGTGGTCGTAGATCATGGTGAGCGACCCGATAACATGCTCATCGGGCGTGCGCATCTGCTCCTTGGCGATCGAGGCGCGAATCAGGTCGCGCACGGCCTCGGAGCGGTTGGCCACGTCGCCGCGGCGCGCGATCTGTTCGTCAAAACGGCGCAGCAGGTCATCCGGTGCGGTAACCGAAAAACGGACCAGCTCGGAGCCGGAGCCACTACAGTGGCAGCCCGCGTCGCCGTCCGCCCCGTGCGGATGCTCGTGCTCGTATCCGCAGCCGTGCTCGTGTTCGGCCACGTTACACCAGCTTCACGGAGCCGACGGAGTTGTGGTCGGCCTCGATGGCCTCTTCGTAGCCCTCGAGCGCGCCGTGGGCCTCGTGCAGCGCGGCCATGGCGGCCTCGAGCTTGGCGCCGATGCGCTCCATGTCAAAATTCTCGGTCGCATGCAGCAACTGATGGCTCCATTCGTGAGCGAGCTCGATGGTGTCGTCGACCTGTTTGACGCTCATGGCAAGCTGGCTCATGTTCATTCCAACATCATGCATGGGAAATCTCCTTTTGTATGGGGCAGTTCAGTGGTTCAGATTTTACTACGCCCGCTTTGCGCGCAGCTGCATAAGAAAACGGGTGCGAGCCTGTGCGACCCGCACCCGTTCACTGGGGGCTGTTTGTAACTACCATACTATCCGTGGTCGCATGCCTTGCGTTTGGCACTCCGGTGAGCGGTGCGAAACCGCTCATGGACGGCAGACAAGTAACAAGCGTATTACAGATGTTTCTCCAGCAGTGCCTGAAGTCTTGCCTTGGGTAAGGCGCCAACCGAGCGGTCGACCTCCTCGCCGTTCTTAAAGACGATCAGCGTGGGGATGCTCATGACGCCAAACTTCATGGCCAGGTCCTGGTTGTCGTCGACGTTGCACTTGGCCACAGCCAACTTGCCGGCCAGCTCGTCGGCAACCTCGTCTACGATGGGCGAGAGCGAGCGGCAGGGGCCGCACCACGGGGCCCAAAAATCAACCAGTACGGGCAGGCTATCGTTGACGACAGCGCCGAAGTTCTCGGGGGTAATCTGCTTAATGTCAGCCATGGTGACCTCCATAATACGACGCGGCTCGGCCGCGTAAAACTCAGTACGACCGTGCTTATACCCAGCGGCCCGCAAAGCAACCACTCGCGGGCGGCTCTTTTATATAATGGTGGGCACGCAAACGATTGGAGAGCGCATGCCCACGTCACAAAGCCAGAAAAAAGAAGCCATCGCTCAGGCGACCGAGCAGGAGCTCGCGTCGCTTGCAGATCGCGGTGTGCGTATCGCGGGCAACGCGTGCTCGCCGATTGTGCTGGTCAAAGGCGATTTGGATGAAGCCGAGTGCTCGGGCGGCGAGCTGGCCGCCGGCGCGGATGGCGCCGCGTTGCGCAAGGCGCTCGGTGCCATCGGATATGCCCCCGAGGATTTTTGTGTGCTGGCAAGCGTCGCCGGCGCGGGCGACGGAGCGGTCGCGGCGGGCGAGGCCCTGACGTGCGACCTGTTCCGCGAGGCGCTGGAGACCTTGGACCCCGAGGCGGTGCTGCTGCTGGACAACAGTGCGGCCGATGTCATGCGCGAGACCTATGCCGATATGCTTGTGGCAATTGATGACTTTGACACCGCCATGCTCAAGCCCGGCCTGGTCGCCCATGTGCAGGGGCGCCGCGTGCTGGCGCTCGACGGTTTTGAGGCGGCGCTCACCGACAAGGCCGCCAAGCAGCGCATGTGGGCCTACATTAAGCAGCTGACCCCGGCGGCTGCACCGCTGTAGCGAGGTTGGCGGCAGCCCCTACATCACGGCGCGCAGCTCAAACCGGTCGCCGTTAATGCGGAACTGGCAGTTGCCGTTCATGCGCTCGACGGCAAGCATAATGCTCTTGGTGCCAAAGCCGTGCCCAGTGTGCTGAGTCACGGGCATGCCGTCGACCATGTGCGGCGCACGGCCAAACGTGTTGGAAACCAGCAATAGAAGCTGACCGTCTTCGTAGCGAAGGTCCAGGTCGACAAACCGCTTGCCTTCGGGGGCGGCGCTCGCCGCGGCGATGGCATTGTCCAGGGCGTTCGATACCACACTGAATAGATCGACATCGCCCACGTGGACGGTTTCGGGCACGGCGGCGTGCAGGTCGGCGGTGATGCCGTGCGCGTTGATGTCCGCGGAAAGCGACGAGAGCGCAATGTTGACCGTTTCGTTGGCGCAGTAGCGGCGCACGGCGGTGCGGTCGTTGGTCTCGCAGAGCGCGTCGATGCGCTCGAGTGCCTCATCGGTGTGACCCTCTTCGATCAGGGCCGCTAGACCGCGCAGGTAGTGGCGCATGTCGTGACGGAGAACCGAGAGCTCGCGTCCGGACTGGCGCCAGGCTTCGAGCTCTTTGATGGCCGCGCTGTCGCGGGTCGCGAGCATCCAGCGCTCGCGCTCGGCGATTTCCTTTGCCTCGTATTCGCGAAGGTAGACGGCAAGAAACATAAGGTAGAACGCGCAGAGGGCGAACGCCAAAAACTCAACGGTTACTACCGAGCCCGAGTGGAAGAGCGTGGTATAGACGTTGGTGGCGTAGTCGAAGATGTAGTAGACGAGCGGCAGGATGAGCAGAATCTCCAACTCGGTGGGGCTTTTGGCCGCCAGGCGCGGACCGATGTCTCTGGCCCAATGCAGCAAGATCGCAAAGACGCCGAGCGTCGTGATGATGCGCGCCGCGTAATATGCGATTTGCGAATCGGTGGCAGCGAATGCGGCGATGCCCATCCAGTTGCTAAACTGGCAGCTCAGGTAGGCACTGGTAACGCCCAGGATGGCGAGCAGCGGACTCAGGCGATAGCGTACGCACAGGTAGACGACAAGCGGCAGATGCACGACGAGTGGATAGGCCTGTCGGGCGAAAAGCTCGCCGCCGACGGCATTGGCGAGGCCGAATGCGCATCCGGTTACGGCGCCGACCCCCACCAGCTTCCACCGTATGCCGAAAACACCCGGACGATGCCGTGCAGATCGCTTCGCTCTGCTATAGTCTCCCAAATTCACGTTTTCTATTGGGATGGTGGTTAATATGGGCGACATACTCGAATCGTTCCTGCGCGTGGCGATGGTGGTGTTCATCGTCGGTCCGCTCACTGCATGGGTCGCCCGTCGCGGCGCGCGTGAGCGCAGTGAGGCGACGGACAGCCTCGATCGCTTCACGGTGCGCATGCCCGCTGCCATCCGTACGATCATCGCCTGCTGCGCGGTCGCGTTCGAGCTGCTCATGTTGGGTGTTTACGTCTGGCAGGGCGTTTCGCTGGGCGAGTGGGGCCACGAGCTTGTGTGGTTCGGCCACGCCATGGCACTTGCGGGCATGGCCATCTGGGCCCTGCTGAGCATCCCGCGCATCGACGTGGACGGTGAACGAATTCTCTCGCGTAACGCCTTCGGCATCCGCAAGGAGACGACGTTCGGCAACATCACCCATGCAACGCTTCACACGCAGATGATGAGGATCGACCTGTTCGAGGGCGATCGAAAGTTCTGCTCGATAAGCCTCGAGGGGGTGTGCTCGCTCAACCTCCTCGCCCGTCTGGAGGAAGAGGGCATCGAAGTCTCGGACGCCGTCGACGGTCCCATGACCAAGGCGGGCCTGTGTTGGTCTGCCGTCAAGCCGTTGACGATTGTTTTCAACGGCATGGCGCTCGTCTTCTCGCTCGTGATCGCCTTCATGGCTGTTTTCACCGATGCCGGAGCCCGCTTGCTCTTGCTCGTTCCGTTCCTCTTCCTGTTCATAGGGGGACTCCTGCCCCTGCTTATGCTCAGCATGCCCGCCCGTGGTATCTACGAGATCGGCAGGCAGGAGCGCGAACTCGGTTTCTCCTTCGCCGAGGAGATGGCAAGTCGAGGTGCCACGGGCACTTCGCTTGTCGACGACGATTGGTTCATCGAGATCAGCAATGCCCGCGTCGTGGCGTTCCGCCGCGATTACCTCAAGAAGGTCACGGCGCACGAGGACAGCGAGAGCGGCGACCGCTGCACGGTGACTACGAAGGGCGGTCGAAAAATCAAGGTGTACGCAGCGGGCAGCACGCTCGAGGACCTGCGCTCGTGGTTCAAACAGGGTGCCAAGGCCAGAAGCACGCTCGACCGTGCAGAGGACGTGCTCGAGACGACGTCTGATTGGGTTGTCTGACCTGTATCGTCTTTTCGGACACGCATGCTAGAGGCCCAATCCTTTAGAATGCATTCATCGACGACCGAGAGGACGGTATGCTATGTCCAACCCAGCCGCCAAGTACACCGACGAGTTCAGGCGCGAGACCGCCGACTACATCATCTCGACGGGCAGGCCGATAACGGAATGCTGCGCAGAACTGGGCCTGAATTCCAAGACCGTGAACAAGTGGGTGCAGAGCCGCCGGCGCGAGCTTGCCGGCGGGCCCGACCCCAAGGCCGAGGACCGCGAGCTTCGCGAGGCGAAAAGGCGCATACGCGAGCTCGAGATGGAGAACGCCTTCTTGAAAAAAGCCGCGGCCTTCTTCGCCAAAAGCCAGGCGTAGCCGCATGCTACCGGATGATGTTGGCGGAGAAGGCCGAATTCCCGGTGAAAATGATGGCCCGCGTGCTCGGCGTGAGCCGATCGGGCTTCTACTCGTGGCTCTCCAACGGCTGCCCGCGAGAAGACTGGTCGGCCGAGCGCGAGGCGGTCCGGCGCGTGTGGCTGGAGTCGGACCGCAGGTTCGGCTTCCGGTTCGTGAAATGCTTCCTGCCCGGCGAGTTCTCCGGATTGACCCTGTACAGGGTGCGCAAGCTGATGCGCGAGCTGGGAATACGCGGCTGCACGCCCAACGCCAGGAAGCGCACCACCATCCCCGACCCGAAGGCCAGGCCCCGGCCCGACCTGGTGCGCCGCGACTTCACCAGTCCCGTTCCAACCTGCAAGCTCGTGGGCGACATCACCTACCTGCGCACCGGCGAGGGATGGCTGTACCTGTCGACGGTCATCGACCTCAACACCCGCATGGTGGTGGGCTGGTCGCTCTCCGAGCGCATGACCGCCGACATCGTGGTTTCGGCGCTGGCGTCGGCCAAATCGCGCGGCTACGTGGCCGGCAACGCGATATTCCACGCCGACCGCGGCGCCCAGTACACCAGCAGGCTTCTGGCCGAATGGGCGCGCGACAACGACGTGCGGCTGTCCTGCAGCCGCGCCGGCAACTGCCACGACAACGCGGTGGCCGAGTCGTTCCTCGCCACGCTGAAGAACGAGATGTACTACAGGCGCAGCTTCCCGACCAGGGATTCCGCCAAGCACGCGGTGGTCGAGTTCATCGAGGCGTACTACAACCGCCGAAGGCCCCGCTCGACGATCGGCTACAAGGTGCCGGCCGAGGCCATGGCGGCCTTCTTCGAGAGAACCGAGCCCAAGCTCGAGGCCATGCCTATGGCCGCTTGATTTCTCGAGCATGCGTGTCCGAAATCTTGACACAGGTCAGAAGGCCTCGATGCCAGCGCTGCGCCGATATGGGGCAGCGGCCCCCCGTTGGCCGCCATGGCCCTGACTTCCGAGCGTATGCTGGCGCCGCTCGTCTTAAGACGTTGACCTCCATCCGGAGCCTGCGGTTCTCGCGCTCGGGCTCCAGGATCCGGTTCTACTCGGGCGTGCGGTTGTCGGCGGCGCGCGGCGAGCCGGTCTCGTTTATCGACTTGACCCGCCTCTCCACGGTGCTCTTGTCGAGGTCGCACTCGTCCATGGCCTCGCGCCTGGGCTTTCCGGCGTTGTGGAGATCGACTATCTTCCTCTTGAACTCGTCGGTGAAATGCCTCGGTCTGGGGCCGGTCGAGGCCGAGCCCCCGGTCCGGCTGGGGTAGCATGTCGCTGCGGACCATTGTCTTTCCTCTCGTTGAATATCTAGGCGCTGACGATTCTAGGCGATGGCCCTCTCTTGCTTCTTACACCTCGATTGTGCTCGCTACCCCCAGCGGGCCCGGATCGAGCGATTCGGGCCCGCTTTTGGGGCCTGCCGGAAACCCGGTGGTCAAAAAGGGCCAAATATGAGTACTGTTACCAGTTTGGTGGCAGCCAAATGGCCTCAAAAATCGGTGCCAGAGGCCAAAAGTGCATCGATTTTCGTTCTTCAGAGTCGCGATCGGGCTCCAAACAAGGCGATTTTGCTGCTCTGGACCGGAAAATCGATGCTACTAATTTGGTGACAGTACTCATATTTGGCCCTTTTTGACCACTGCCCCTTGGTCCAGGACAAAACGGGCTGCCCGAATCATGGGGCGGGTCCATTTTCGGCTGTCCTCAGCTTGCCAGTTCGAATATGGACTTGCCGCATGGTCGAATCTTTATTTCAACTTTACACCTAGGTTTACAGCTGTCTTGTCAGCTGTAAACCTAGGTGTCATACTAAAGCCCCAAGATTCGCCAAAAGAGAGGGGCCTTGATGGCACAGAGCGCGAACATGGATGCGTCGGAGCTTGCACGCGATATCGCGGCCGGCCTGGCATCGGCAACGACGGCAACGGAGCGCGCGGCGCTGGTACCCGCAGAGCTCGTCGAGGCCATTCAGCAATTAAAAACCCAGCGCGACGCGGTGATCTTGGCGCACTACTATGTGGCGCCCGAGGTTCAGGCTGTGGCCGATTACGTCGGCGACAGCTTCTACCTGGCAAAGCTTGCCAAGAGCCTGCCGCAGCAGACCATCGTGCTGTGCGGCGTGGAGTTTATGGGCGAGAGCGCCAAGCTGCTCAACCCCACCAAGACCGTGCTGCTGCCCGAGCCGGGCGCGGACTGCCCCATGGCTCACATGGTCAAGCGCGAGACGGTCGACGCGGCGCGCGCCGAGTACGGCGACGACCTTGCCGTGGTCTGCTACGTCAACTCGACGGTCGAGATCAAGAGCTGGAGCGACGTGTGTGTCACCAGCTCCAACGCCGTCAAGATCGTATCCGAGCTGCCACAGCAGCACATCCTGTTTATCCCCGATCAAAACCTGGGCCGGTTCGTAGCCGAGCAGGTGCCGCAAAAGCACGTCATCCTCAACAACGGCTACTGCCCGCGCCACCACATCATCACCGTCGAGCAGATCGTCGACGCGCAGGAGGCCCATCCCGACGCACTCGTTTTGGCGCACCCCGAGTGCAAGGCCGACGTCCTTGCCGAGGCCGACTACATTGGCTCCACCGCCGGCATCATCAAGTATGCCGAGGAGTCCGACGCGAGCGAGTTCATTATCGTGACGGTCCGTGGCGTGCTCTACGAGCTCGAGCGCCGCTGCCAGGGCACCGGCAAGAAGTTCTACTTCCCCGCGGTGCAGCCCACCTGCGTCAACATGGATCTCATCACGCTCGAAAAGCTCGTGCGCTGCCTGGAGACGGGCGAGGGCGAGGTGCAGATCGGCGTGTCGGACGAGGCCGCCGACCAGGCCAAGCTCACGCTCGACCGTATGCTCGAGTACGCAGCGCGCTAGAACAATGTGGCATGAGGGACGGTTCCTTATGTCACATTCAAGGGAGAGGATTCCTGTGGAAACCAAGCAATACCCCGATATGGAGTGCGACGTCGTCATTGCCGGCTGCGGCGTGGCGGGCCTGTACGCAGCTCTCAACCTGCCGACGAGCACGCGCGTGATTATGCTCTCCAAGGGCGCTGTCGACGAGTGCGATTCGATGCTCGCGCAGGGTGGCATCTGCGTGCTGCCCGAAGGCTCGGACTACGATGCCTTCTTTGAGGACACCATGCACGCCGGTCACTACGAGAACCGCCGCGAGAGCGTCGACATCATGATCCGCTCGAGCCGCTCGGTCATCAACGACCTACTGGCCATGGGCGTGGACTTTGAGCGCAAGGTCGACGGCAGCCTCGACTTTACCCGCGAGGGCGCGCACAGCCGCCCGCGCATTGCCTTCCATGCCGATATTACGGGCAAGGAGATCACGACCAGGCTGCTCCAGGCCGTTCGCAAGCTGGACAACGTGCAGATTCTGGAGCACGTGGCCATGACCGACATCCTGACGGCCGAGCATGATGGCGCTACGGTGTGCAGCGGCGTCGCCGCCGTTCCCGTCGACGAGGACAACTCGGTTCGTCCCGCCGACGAGCTGGCAAATGCCGCCGAGGGCATGCATGCCGGCGAGCCGTTTAAGATCCATGCCCGCCACACGCTGTGGGCGACGGGCGGTATCGGCGGCGTATACGACCATTCGACCAACTACCCGCAGCTCACGGGCGATGCCTGCTACATTGCTCAGGAGCATGGCATTAAGATGGAGCATCTGGACTACGTGCAGATTCACCCCACGGGCCTGTTCTCGCCGCAGCCGGGCCGCACCTTCCTGATCAGCGAGAGCTGCCGCGGCGAGGGCGCGATTTTGCTCAACGCCGCCGGCGAGCGCTTTACCGACGAGCTTCAGCCGCGCGATGTGGTCGCCGCCGCCATCCGCGAGCAGATGAAGCAGGACGGTACCGAGCACGAGTGGCTGAGCTTTGCCCCCGTCGAGCGCGACGTGGTGACTGGGCACTTTGCCAACATTCGCGCGCGCTGCCTTGAGGACGGCCGCGACATCTTGGACGAGCCCATCCCCGTTACGCCCACGCAGCACTACTTTATGGGCGGCGTGTGGGTCGACAAGGACGGCCGCACCTCGATGCCCGAGCTCTACGCCGCGGGCGAGACGGCCTGCAACGGCGTGCACGGCAAGAATCGCCTGGCTTCCAACAGCCTGCTCGAGTCCCTGGTTTGGGGCCGCCGTGCCGCCTGGTGCATGCGCACCGGCGAGTCGCTCGCCGTGGAGCGGGCGGGCGAGCCCGCGCTTGACGGGCGTCATCGCGCCCTGAGCGCCGACTCCCTGGCAATCGATGATTTGGCCCGTGCCGCCGGCACGCAGGCCGTGGAGGAGTAGACCATGAATCCCATTACCATGAAGCTCGTCGTCGATGATCTGATTCTGCAGGCTCTACGCGAGGACATTACGTTTGAGGACGTGAGCACGGCGAGCGTGTGCCCCACGGCGCGCCCCGCCACGGTGGAGCTCATCGCCAAGGCCGATGGCATCATCGCGGGCTTGGATGTGTTCGCCCGCACCTTTGAGCTGCTGGATTCGCAGAGCTCGGTGCTGTTTGATGTTGCCGACGGTGACGAGGTGCACGCCGGCGACCACGTGGGCCAGGTGCGCGGCGATGCGCGCGTGCTGCTTTCGGGCGAGCGCGTGGCGCTCAACTACCTGCAGCGCATGAGCGGTATCGCTACCTATACGCACAGAATGGCAGCGGCGCTCGAGGGTACCAAGACCGTGCTTGTCGACACACGCAAGACCACGCCGGGCATGCGCGTTTTCGAGAAGGCGGCGGTTGAGATCGGCGGCGGCAGCAACCATCGCTACAACCTGTCGACGGCCGTCATGCTCAAGGACAACCACATCGACGCCGCCGGTGGCGTGGCGCGCGCGATTGAGATGGCGCGCGCCCATGCATCGTTTACCACGACGGTCGAGATCGAGTGCGAGAACCTGGACATGGTGCGCGAGGCCGTGGAAGCCGGCGCCGACATCATCATGTTCGACAACATGACCCACGACGACATGGCCGCCGCTATTGAGCTTATCGCCGGTCGCGCCAAGACTGAGTGTTCGGGCAATGTGGACGCCAGCAATATTCGCGCCCTGGCCGATCTGGGCGTCGACTTTATTAGCTCGGGCGCGCTGACACACTCCGCCCCGATCCTCGACCTCTCGCTTAAGCACCTGCGTCTGCTGGACGGTAAATAATGAACGCCCGCGAGCGCCGTCGTGCCATCATGGGCGTGCTCGAGGGAGCCAGGGAGCCCGTTTCGGGCAGCGCACTTGCCCGCGAGGTTGGCGTGAGCCGCCAGGTCGTGGTTCAGGATATTGCCCTGTTGCGCGCCGATGGGCACGATGTCGTGGCAACCAACCGCGGCTACGTGCTGCAGGAGGCCCCCAGCAGCCCCGCCGTGCCCACGCGCTTGGTCAAGGTTCGCCACAGCGTGGAGCAGGCAGGCGATGAGCTCACGAGTATCGTCGACGCCGGCGGCGCCGTGCTCAACGTGATCGTCAATCACCGCGTGTACGGTAAGATCACGGCCGACCTGGACATTCGCAATCGTCGCGATGTTGAGCGCTACCTGCACGATATCGAGAGCGGCAAGAGCTTTCCACTACTAACGGTGACGAGCGGCTATCACTTCCACCGCATTGCGGCAGAGGATGAGCAAACCCTCGACGAGATCGAGGCCATACTCAAGGAGAAAGGCTATTTGGCAGACCTGATGCCCTACGAGGACGATCTGTCGTAGCCGATGCTGCAAACGTCCCTAAGCGGCAATCTGACGTTCAATCGTCGGTCGCGTACCGAAGTACGCTTCCCTCCTCTTTCACGTCACCTTGCTCGCTTAGGGGCGTTTTCGCTGACGTGAGCTCAACCTGCGATGGTGCCTAATTGGTTATCCGCACAAAAAAGGAGGCCTCCGCGGCGATGCGGAGGCCTCCTTTTTTTGTGCACGGTGTACTTTTGAGTGTGCAAGTGCGGGAGTTGTTACTCCTCGACGATCTCGGTGATCGCGCCAGCGGGGCAAGCGTCCTGGCAAGCGCCACAGGCGACGCAGGAGTCCTCGTCAGCGACGGTGGCGACGTCCTGGAGCTCCAGAACGCCAGCGGGGCAGGAGTCGACGCAAACGCCACAAGCGATGCACTCGTCGGCATCAATTACGGGATGAGCCATGGTAGTTTCCTCTCTGTTGACCGACGCTACAGGCGATGCGCGTCGGTTTGATTCGGGCAAAAACATACCACGGGAGCGACCGTTTGCAATACCCTCTGACCGGCATCTTCATACCGTTCGCCGAGTATGCCACGGCTTACTAAAAAACATGCAGGTGAGGCCGTTGAGCTGCGCAAATGTTAGCTACAGGTGACTTGAAATATAGGGCGATTGAGCGTGTTTGCGGAAACCGCATCCCGTAATCCACGTCCAAAACGGGACACGGTTTCCGGTTGGACCGCCCGGCGGAAACTGCGTCCCGGAATTTACGCTCAGACTGGGTCGCGCTTCCCCCGGGGTCGCTCCAAGGCCCCCTGTACGGCTTCAGGCTCACACCTCAGTCAACTCTACATAGATCTCAATAGATCTGCCGAGAACTCAAACAGTGCATCTACCTGCACATTTGAGAACCTAAACTCTCAGAGATAAGAAATCTTATATGAATTGACTTAGATTTTGTATATTCCAGCCCATAAGGGGATACACTACATCCTGAAAGACAAGCCGAAGCGCCGCGCGACAGACCGTCGAGGCGACGCGAACGCAAAAGAGAGAGGGAATTTCTAATGAGTAAGATTCTTGGTATCGACCTTGGTACTACTAACTCCGCCATGGCCGTTCTCGAGGGCGGTTCTCCGACCATTATCGTGAACGCCGAGGGCGACCGCACCACCCCGTCCGTCGTGGGCTTCCGTGCCGACGGCGACCGCGTTGTGGGTAAGGCCGCTAAGAACCAGGCTGTCACCAACCCCAAGAACACCGTGTTCTCCATCAAGCGCTTCATGGGCCGCAAGTACTCCGAGTGCACCTCCGAGATCAAGACCGTGCCGTATGAGGTCAAGGAGGGCCAGGGCGGCCGTGCCGTCGTCGACATCGAGGGCAAGGATTACACCGCCGAGCAGGTGAGCGCCATGACGCTCGCAAAGATGAAGGCCGACGCTGAGAAGTATCTGGGCGAGACCGTCACCGACGCCGTCATCACCGTCCCGGCCTACTTCAACGACGCCCAGCGTCAGGCCACCAAGGACGCCGGTAAGATCGCCGGCCTCAACGTCAAGCGTATCGTCAACGAGCCGACTGCTGCTGCTCTTGCCTATGGCCTGGACAAGCAGGGCACCGACCAGCGCATCCTGGTCTTCGACCTGGGCGGCGGCACCTTCGACGTCTCCATCCTCGACCTCGCCGACGGCGTGTTTGAGGTTCTGTCCACCTCGGGCGACAACCACCTGGGCGGCGACGACTGGGATCAGCGCGTCATCGATTGGATGGCCGATAAGTTCCAGCAGGAGAACGGTGTCGACCTGCGTCAGGACCCCATGGCCCTGCAGCGTCTGAAGGAGGCCGCCGAGAACGCCAAGAAGGAGCTCTCCGCCGCCCAGCAGACCACCATCAACCTGCCGTTCATTACCATGAACCAGTCCGGCCCGCTGCACCTCAACTACACGCTGACCCGCGCCGAGTTCGAGAAGATCACCCGCGACCTGCTCGAGCGCTGCAAGCAGCCTGTCACCAACGCCCTGCGCGACGCCAAGCTTAAGCTCTCCGATCTGACCGAGGTCATCCTCGTCGGCGGCTCCACCCGTATGCCCGCCGTCCAGGATCTGGTCAAGACCATGACCGGCAAGCAGCCCAACATGTCCGTGAACCCCGACGAGGTCGTTGCCGACGGCGCTGCCGTCCAGGGCGGCGTGCTCACCGGCGACGTCGAGGGCATCCTGCTGCTCGACGTTACCCCGCTGTCGCTGGGCGTCGAGACCATGGGCGGCATCATGACCAAGATGATCGACCGCAACACCACGATCCCGACCTCCAAGACCGAGGTCTACTCCACCGCTGCCGACAACCAGACCAGCGTCGAGATCAACGTGCTCCAGGGCGAGCGCGAGCTTGCCCGCGATAACAAGTCGCTCGGTAAGTTCCAGCTGACCGGTATCCCGGCTGCCCGCCGCGGTGTGCCGCAGATCGAGGTCACCTTCGACATCGACGCCAACGGCATCGTCAAGGTCTCTGCTAAGGACAAGGGCACCGGCAAGGAGCAGCAGATCACCATTTCCGGCTCCACCGCGCTTTCCGACGACGAAGTCGATCGCATGGTCAAGGACGCCGAGGCTCATGCCGAGGAGGACAAGAAGCAGAAGGAAGAGGTCGAGGTCCGCAACCAGACCGACAGCCTGTGCTACTCCACCGAGCAGACCCTCAACGAGCTGGGCGACAAGGTTTCCGCCGATGTGAAGTCCAAGGCCGAGGCCGCTATCGCCGACGCCAAGAAGGCGCTCGAGGGTTCTGACGTCGAGGCCATCAAGGCCGCTGGCGAATCCCTGCAGGCCGTAGCCTACGAGCTGGCTCAGGTTGTCTACGCCGACGCTCAGCAGCAGACCGACGGTGCCGCTGGCGCCCAGCCTGCCGACGATGACGTTGTCGACGCCGACTACGAGGTTGTGGACGACGAGGACAAATAATCATGTCCGCCCGTAAAGCTCGCACGGAGGCGGCCGCCGCTGGCGCCGCCCCCGTTGACTCTGAGGAGAAGGACGTGAAGATTCCCGTAGAGGCCGTTGACGATACCGAGGCCAACGAGGCCCCGGCCGCCGAGGCTGCCGAGAACCAGGTAGAGGATTCCAACAAGGAGGCGACGATGACCGAGGACGAGATGGTGGAAGCCGCTATCCGCGCCGGTGAGGAAGCCGCCGACAACGACTTTAAGCTCAAGTTCGAGCAGGCTCAGAAAGAGCTTGCCGACGTGCGCAATGAGCTCGATGCTGCGGCAGAGGCTCAGAAGGCCGCCGAGGACAAGGCAAAGGACGCCACCGAGCGTACCGCCCGTCTGCAGGCCGACTGGGAGAACTTCCGTCGCCGCACCGCCAATGAGCGTATCGCCGAGCGCGAGCGCGCGACCGAGAAGCTTGTCACCGCGCTGTTGCCGGTGATTGACGATATCGAGCGCGCGATTGACCATGCCCGCAGCCAAGAGCTTTCCGACGACTTTAAGCAGTTCGTCGATGGCGTCGATGCGGTGCATGCCAAGCTGCTTGATGTGTTTGCGCACGAGGGCGTTGAGCCCATCGACCCCAAGGGCGAGGCGTTCGATCCGCTCGAGCACCAGGCTGTGGGTCGCGTCGAGGACGCATCGCAGTACGACGAGACCGTCAACGACGTGTACCAGAAGGGCTACCGCATGGCGGATCGCATCCTGCGTTCCGCGATGGTGACGGTGACCTACGGTGGCGAGAAGCGCCCCGCACCGGAGCCCGAAGCGGCGCCCGAGGATGCTGCGGCCGATACGGCCGAGAGCACCGAGGAGTAATTGAGAAGGGCCCCGGGGCAACACCCGGGGCCCTTTCTGGCCTAGTGCCATATGAAAGCATGAGCCGCCGCCCGCTGGGCGGCGGATGAAACAGGAGAGGAGCTACGATGGCTGCAGGCAAAACCTTCTATGACATCCTGGGCGTATCCAAGAGCGCCTCCGACAAAGAGATCAAGAGCGCGTTTCGCAAGCTCGCGCAAAAATATCACCCCGATGCCGGCGGCGACGAGGCCAAGTTCAAGGAGATCAGCGAGGCCTACGAGACGCTTTCGGACGAGAAGAAGCGCAAAGAGTACGACCAGATGCTCATGTTTGGCGGCATGCCGGGCGCAGGCGGCGCGTATGGCGGCGGCTACGGTGCCGGCGCGGGCGCCAGCGGCTGGGGCGACATCTTCGACAGCATCTTTAGCGGCAACGGCGCCTGGGGCAGCGATTGGGGCTCGGGCTTTGCCGGGGCCGCGGGCGCTGCCGGTGCGGGCGCGGGCCGCAACCGCGCGCGCAAGGGCGGTGACCTGTCGCTGACTGTCGACGTAACTGCCGAGGACGCGTTCCGCGGTGTGACGCACAAGGTCACCTATCGCATTCCCTCGACAGGCGAGCAGCAGACCATCACGGTCTCGGTGCCCGCGGGCGCGGTCGACGGCGGCAAGCTGCGCTACAAGCGTCGCGGCGAGTATGGCGTTGCGGGTGGCGAGCGCGGCGACCTGGTCGTGACCACGCATGTGGAGGAGCATCCGCTGTTTAAGCGTAAAGGTGCCGACGTGACCATGGAGGTACCGGTCTCGGTCTACGAGGCGGCGCTCGGCTGCACGGTGGACGTGCCGACGCCCGGCGGTGCGACGGTTCGTCTGAAGGTGCCCGCGGGTACCCAGACGGGCAAGAAGTTCCGCTTTAAGGAAATGGGGGCGCCCGACGTTAAGCACCGTGGCCGTACGGGCGCGCTGCTCGTCGAGATCAAGGTGCAGGTCCCCACGAACCTATCCGATGACGAGCGCGATGCCATGACCAAGCTGCGCGAGGTCGACACGCGCGATTATCGCGAGAAGGTCAACCGTTACAAGGCGACGTACTAGGGCGGTCGTGGCGCACACCCGCGCCCGCGGGCTTATGATGGACGATAACGAGACGGAAAGGGGTCAGGTAGCATGGCCGAGGACAATAGGAATAAACCGCTGTACATGATCAGCGTGGCGGCCGAGTTGACCGGCATGCATCCGCAGACTCTGCGCGTCTACGAGTCCAAGGGCCTGGTGAACCCCCAGCGCTCGGGCGGCAACACGCGTCTGTATTCGCGTGCCGATATCGAGCGCCTGGAGCTCATCAACCAGCTGACTGACGAGGGCATCAACCTTGCCGGCGTGGTGCGCATCCTCGATATGAAGGAGCGTGCCGAGGAGCGCGAGCGCGAGAACGAAAAACTCCGCGCACGCGTGCGCCAGCTCGAGGACGAGCTGCACGAGTACAAGATGCAGAAGAAGATCACCGCCCTGGCCCCGCGCGACGGCTCGGTCAACCCCGAGCAAGTCATGCGCAAACTGCTGGGCACGGGCGGCGACCTGTAGGCACTCATTGGGGACAGACTTAAATGAGTACCTGCAGAATGAGAGTGGATAATCTCCCGTTTTTTGCCTGTTTGCAGGCTCAAAGTGGGAGATTATCCACTCTCGTCATTTGAGCGTCTAAGTCTGCCTCCCCAGGACCTAACTCGTCCTCTGCTTTACTGAGATAAAGTGAACGCAGAGATTCGTAACCCACTCGCAACCGTTCTATGGCACGATATTGAACGAATGTATGCTATGCGCCCAAATCGTTTTGGGCAGAGTGGGAGACAGTATGGTCAAGCTGTACGAGGACGGCATCTACCTGCGCGGCGGCAGCGAGGTTGTGCCTGCGGCCGAGGCTGCCGAGCGCGGTATTACGCAGACGCCCGAGGATGCCAAGCGCGGCACCATCGCGTATTCGATCCTCCAGGCACACAATACGTCCGGAGATCCCGAGGCACTCAAGATTCGCTTCGACGCCATGGCGAGCCACGACATCACCTTTGTCGGCATCATCCAGACGGCGCGCGCCTCGGGCATGGAGCAGTTCCCGCTGCCTTACGTGCTCACCAACTGCCATAATTCGCTGTGCGCCGTGGGCGGCACCATCAACGAGGACGACCACGTCTTTGGCCTCTCGGCCGCCAAGAAGTACGGTGGCATCTTCGTTCCGCCGCATATCGCCGTTATCCACTCCTTTATGCGTGAGAACTTCGCGGGCTGCGGCAAGATGATCCTGGGTTCCGACTCGCACACCCGCTACGGCGCTCTGGGCACTATGGCCGTGGGCGAGGGCGGCGGCGAGCTGGCAAAGCAACTGCTGCGCGACACCTACGACGTCGCCTATCCCGGCGTCGTCGCCATCTACCTCACGGGAGCCCCGCGCCCCGGCGTCGGCCCGCACGATGTGGCGCTCGCCATCATCCGCGCTGTCTTTGCCAAGGGCTACGTCAAGAACAAGGTCATGGAGTTTGTGGGCCCCGGCATCGCGAGCATGACGACCGACTACCGCAACGGCGTCGACGTCATGACCACCGAGACCACCTGTCTGTCGAGCATCTGGGCCACCGACGAGGACACGCACGCATTCCTAGCCATGCACGGCCGCGGCGACGACTACCGTGAGCTCAAGCCTGCCGATGTTGCCTACTACGACGGCTGCGTCGAGGTCGATCTGTCGAGCATCAAGCCCATGATTGCGCTGCCGTTCCATCCTTCCAACGGCTTTGAGATTGACGAGCTCAACGAGAACCTCGAGGACATCCTTCACGAGGTGGAGCTCGAGGCCGCTAAGATCGGCGAGGGCAAGACGCACTTTAGCCTGCTCGACAAGATCGTCGACGGCAAGCTGCACGTGCAGCAGGGCGTTATCGCCGGCTGCTCGGGCGGCAACTATGACTCCGTGGTCCAGGCTGCCCGCGTGCTCAAGGGCGCCAATACCGGCTGCGGCGAGTTCTCGCTGTCGGTCTATCCCACGAGCCAGCCCGTGGCGCTCGAACTTACACGCCGCGGCTACATCTACGACCTCATGGAGGCCGGCGCAATCGTGCGCACGGCATTCTGCGGCCCGTGCTTCGGCGCCGGCGACACGCCCGCCAACAACGGCCTTTCGATCCGTCACACCACGCGCAACTTCCCCAACCGCGAGGGTTCCAAGCCGGGTAATGGCCAGCTGAGCGCCGTGGCCCTGATGGACGCCCGCTCCATTGCGGCAACGGCTGCCAACGGCGGCGTCCTGACGCCGGCGACCGACCTGCCCGAGGACACTTGGGACGAGGCCTGCGAGTACACCTTTGACGACGCGCCGTACAAGAAGCGCGTGTGCTGGGGCTTTGGCAAGGCGGAGCCTGCCGACGAGCTGGTCGAAGGCCCCAACATCAAGCCGTGGCCCGCGATGGAGCCGCTCGGCGACGACATCCTGCTCAAGGTTTGCTCCAAGATCATGGACCCGGTCACCACGACCGACGAGCTCATTCCCTCGGGCGAGACGAGCTCCTTCCGCTCCAACCCGCTGGGCCTGGCTGAGTTTACGCTGAGCCGCCGCGACCCGGCCTACGTGGGTCGCTCCAAGGAGGTCGACGCTGTGGAGAAGCGTCGCGTTGCCGGCGAGTCCGCGGGCGACCTGGCGGCGTTCGATGCCGAGCTTGCCGGTGTGTTTGAGGCGCTGGCCGGCGCGGGTGTCGCGGCCGATGCCAAGGCGACCGAGTTCGGTTCCATGATTTACGCCAAGAAGCCTGGCGACGGCAGCGCCCGCGAGCAGGCCGCGAGCTGCCAGCGCGTAATTGGCGGCCTGGCCAACATCGTCCACGAGTACGCCACCAAGCGCTATCGCTCCAACGTGATGAACTGGGGCATGGTGCCCTTCCAGATGGAGGCCGAGCCCAACTTTGAGGTGGGCGATTACGTCTTTGTGCCGGGTATCCGTGCCGCGCTCGATGGCGACCTGAAGGACATCGCCGCCTACGTGGTGCGCGCCGATGGTGCGGTCGAGCAGATTGAGCTCTATATTGCCGATATGACGGCCGAAGAGCGTGCCATCGTCAAGGCCGGCTGCCTGATCAACTACAACAAGTTCAAGGCCGCTGCCGAGTAACTCTGCTGTACGCCCCGGACACACCTTTCCCTCGTGCTCACGCGCTTCGCGAGGGTCGCCCGAGGGAAAGGTGTGGCTGGGGCTACTGCGACGTTCTCGTTGGGTCTTGAGGGACGCTAATAAATAGACTTGCTTGATGCCGCCTCTGTTATCGGGGCGGCTTCTTTTTGTTGAAAACCACCACAAAGGGGGCAGGCACCTTTGTGGTGGTGGGGACGAGCTCGATGCTGTTGTGATCGTTGAGCGGCATGTTAATGGGCGGCTCTACAGAATTTCATCTGGGCTGGCGGGTTTGGTTGTTTTGGTGATGCCGAGTTTGGATGACGCGAAATCGTCAACATTGTCCTTAATTCCGTCTTTGGTGTAGACAGTGACCATATAGGTGCTGTGTCCGAATTCGCCCTTGTCGCGTGTTGCCCAGGCATCCCAGTAGGCGGCCCCGTTTCGCCCTTTGATTTTTCCGACACGGCGGAGTTCTGTTCGCTTTAATTTCTGGTTGCTATAGATGGTTCGACCGGCCTCCTCGGTGAGCCCGCACTGTCCAAGCATCTTGTCGAGGACTTGGTTCATGTGGCGCTCATCGGTGTTTGGTGCGTAGTCGTAGGCGAGGGTGATGAAGTCGAGTGGCTGGTCGTCGATTAGATAGTTTAGCGTCTGAGGTCCAAGGCAGAAATAGGGGGAGCATCCGTCGATCTGACCGAGCAGTGGCAACTTTGACTGCCAACTTCCGGTGGGAATTCCATCTTCGTAAAACACGCCGCGACAGATAAAGGAGAGCGAGGTGGCACGCGAGCCGGCGTCGACCATTCCGCATAAATCGAAGGGCGAGGTGATACCAAGGGAAAAGGGCGTGATGACGATAAGGAAGAGCATCACGATGGGTATGGCGAGAATGGCGATGACGTTGCGACCGGTGGAATGAGGCGGCTTCATATGCGCTCCTCGAGACAAAGATCTGTTGAGGATAGGCAGAAATGGATATGTTCAGAGAGCAATTCAAGTTTAATCTCATTGCGCGAGATGGTCGACCGTTAGCGTCGAAAACCACCACAAAGGTGCCTGTCCCCTTTGTGGTGGTGAGGAGCGCGCGGCTTCTTTTGGTAATAGTGTTAGCTGGCGGTATCATTAGTGCAGGTGGCGAAGGTTTGCATTGTGGGGTGTTTTGCCGTGAGCCGTTCTGCCCGTATTGGATTGATTGTCTTGGCGCTTGCGATCGCTGTGGTTGGCGCGGGCGCTGTCGGTATGGCATTTCTACCTGCTGCGGTGACGGAGCCGGTGGTCAAGCCTGTGACTCAATCTGTCGAACTTCTGACCGGCGACGACAAGCCCGAGACCATTACCGTTGATTTTGATGAGCAGCCGGCTGTGCTGGGCATTAGCAATTATCCGCGTATTCAGCTTGGGGCCATGCGCTATACCACGGATACAAGCCTGATCGATAGGGCGTCCGAGCTACTCAAGGGCAAAACATTTAAGCGTTGGTACGGATATGCGTCCTATCGGGCAAAAGCGAACGACATGGTTGGCGGATGCCACTCGTCCATCGAGCTGGACACTGCAAACGGCGCAAAGTTATGTGATGTCTCGTACGATCCGGGCTACGAGGGCAATGAGGGTCCGGGCATCTACATCATGGACGGCGATGTCGCCTATGTCATGGAGGGCGACCAGACCGAGCTCAACGATTTTATGGGTCAGTGTATCCAAGATGCCTATAAACAGACCTGCTTGCCTGACCCGCAGACTGCACGCGATAGTGGGTCTGCCCGTACATGGCTGTTCGAGGATGAGATGCCCTGGACCGTCGAATCGGGAAGTACGGGTTCGGCGAAGGAGTAGAGACCGCGACCACCACAAAGGTGCCTGTCCTCTTTGTGGTGGTTTTCGGTCTGTCTCGATCTGTAACATCTAGGATCAAAAATGGCTGCTAGATGTTACAGATCGAGACGGTAGCGCGCCTGGGCAGCGGCGGGCTGACATCTCAGTACCCTATCCGTAATTCACTCAGAAAATCTTATATATAGAGACTTAGATTTGTGTATAAGATCGCGTAAAGCTGGCAACAATACTTCTCGAACAACGTGAAGCCGCCCCGTAGGGCGGCCGCCCCAAGAGAGGTGATTCCATGAGAATCGATAAGCTAGCAATGACGTCGCGCGAGGCGCTGCAGACCGCCATGAGCACGGCTGCCGATGCACAGGCCGGCGCGGTGGAGCCGATCCACCTGCTGTCTGCCCTGCTCGGTGCCGGCGAGCGCAATATCTCCGTGATCATCGAGCGCATCGGTGCCGACCCGGCTCAGCTCGCACGCTCCACACAAGATGCCATCGACCATGCGCCCAAGGTGTCGGGCGAGGGTCAGCAGATGGGCCTGTCCAACGAGCTCGTTCGCGTGATCGAGAAGGCCGAGAAAAAGGCCACCAAGATGGGCGACAGCTTTGTGGTGACCGAGCATCTGCTGATGGCACTTGCCGAGGACAAGGGTGAGGCGGGTCGCGTGCTGCGTGACGCCGGCGTGACCAAGGAGCGCATCGAGCAAGTCTACGAGGAACTGCGCGGCGATGACCGCGTGACGTCTGCCGAGGACAAGACGCAGTTTGAGGCGTTGGAGCAGTACGGTCGCAACATCTGCGATCTGGCTCGCGCCGGCAAGCTCGACCCGGTCATCGGCCGTACCGACGAGATCCGTCGTACTATTCAGGTTCTGTCCCGCCGCACCAAGAACAACCCCGTGCTTATCGGCGAGCCGGGCGTCGGCAAGACGGCCATCGTCGAGGGCATTGCTCAGCGAATCGTGGCCGGCGACGTACCGAGCACCCTGCGCGACCGCGACCTCATCGAGCTCGACATGAGCGCGCTGGTCGCCGGCGCCAAGTATCGCGGCGAGTTCGAGGACCGCTTGAAGGCCGTGCTCAAGGAAGTGCAAAAGGCGCAAGGCAAGGTCATCCTGTTCATCGATGAGCTCCACACCATCGTGGGCGCGGGTGCCACCGAGGGCTCCATGGATGCCGGCAACATCCTCAAGCCGGCGCTCGCCCGTGGCGACTTGCACGCAATCGGCGCGACTACGCTCGACGAGTACCGCAAGTACATCGAGAAGGACGCGGCACTCGCCCGTCGTTTCCAGACCGTGATGGTCAGCGAGCCTACCGTCGAGGACACCATTTCAATCCTGCGTGGCCTCAAGGAGAAGTACGAGATCTTCCACGGCGTGCATATCACCGATAGTGCGCTCGTGGCAGCTGCCGACCTCTCCGATCGCTATATCGCCGACCGCTTCCTGCCCGACAAGGCCATCGACCTGGTCGATGAGGCGGCAAGCCGCTTGCGCATGGAGCTCGACAGCATGCCGGTCGAGATCGACGCCACCACGCGTCAGCTCACCCAGCTGCAGATCGAGGAACAGGCGCTCATGAAAGAGACCGACGACGCCTCTAAGGAGCGTTTGGAGGCTCTGCGCCAAGAGATTGCCGAAGTCCAGGAAAAGCTCAACGTGCAAAAGGCCGGCTGGCTCAACCAAAAGAACGCCATCGACCACGTGCAGGAGCTTAAGGGCCAGCTTGACGCGGCCAAGAGCGAAGAGGAGCGCGCGACGCGCAACGGCGATCTGGGCCGTGCGTCCGAGCTTCGCTATTCTGTGATCCCGGGTCTGCAGCAGCAGATTCAGGATTCCGAGGCTGCGCTCGAGGCGCAAAAGCAGCAGGACGGCGAGGGCCTCAACGAACAGGTGACCTCCGACGAGATCGCCGAGGTCGTGAGCGCCTGGACCGGTGTGCCCGTGTCCAAGATGATGCAGGGCGAGCTCGACAAGTTGAAGGGCTTGGAGGGCGAGCTGCATAAGCGCGTTATCGGTCAGGACGAGGCCGTCTCCGCTGTAGCCGCGGCCGTGCGTCGCAGCCGTGCGGGTCTCTCCGACCCAGACAAGCCCATCGGCAGCTTCTTCTTCCTGGGCCCCACCGGCGTAGGCAAGACCGAGCTCGCCAAGGCGCTGGCCGAGTGCCTGTTCGATGACGAGCGCGCGCTCGTGCGTATCGACATGTCCGAGTATATGGAGAAGTTCAGCGTCCAGCGTCTGATCGGTGCGCCCCCGGGATACGTGGGCTATGACGAGGGCGGCCAGCTCACCGAGGCCGTGCGCCGTCGTCCCTACTCCGTGATCTTGCTCGACGAGATGGAGAAGGCTCATCCGGATGTCTTTAACGTGCTGTTGCAGGTGCTTGATGACGGCCGTCTGACCGATGGCCAGGGTCGCCAGGTGTCCTTCAAGAACACGATTATTATCATGACGTCCAACGTGGGCTCCAAGGCCATCGCCGATCTGTCCGGTAAGGACGAGGAGGAGATGCGCCATCAGGTCGACGCCGCCATGGCTCAGACCTTCCGCCCCGAGTTCCTCAACCGTATCGACGATATCGTGGTGTTCCATCCGCTCGGCATGGCGCAGATCGAGAAGATCGTCGACATCCAGCTTGCCGACGTCCGCGCGCGTCTGGCCAAGGAGCGCATGACGCTTGCCATCACCCCGGCGGCCAAGCAGATGCTCGCCGTGGGTGGCCTGGACCCCGTGTTCGGTGCCCGTCCGCTCAAGCGCCTGGTCCAGCGCGAGGTCGTGGACGCCATCGCCGCCGCCATCATCGACGGTACGGTGCGCGAGGGCGATCAGGTGACGGTCGATGCCGACAAGGACGGCGGCTTTACCGTCGTGTGCGACAACACGCCGTCTGCTACCTACGAGGTCCCCGACGCCGAGTAGATTTATGGGACATGCCTTAAAATCTGCCAGCCGTCTCTAAACGCCAAGGGCGGCGGATCCAATTGGGTCCGCCGCCCTTTTTCGTGCGACAATCGATAATGTTGAACACGATTGCATGGCAAGGAGATATGCAGATGATAGACAAGAACAAGACGAATGCGCCGGTTGCCAACGCCGCGCCGGCCGCACCCAAGCCTGCACCCAAGCCTGTGCCCAAGCCGCGCGACCCCTACATCCGTGCCGAGAACGAGGATGACGACGGCTACGATCCTTATAGCGATCGTCGCCCCGAGCGCGAGCCCCTCTTCGAAGCCGACCCCTGGCGTTAAGTAGCTCATTTGGGACGGGGCTTTTTTAGCTACTTTGTTTTCGGCTAGAGGCGTTCATGCCTGCCCCCCTCGGCCGCTCGATATCCTCCGGGAGGGGCCACTAATAGAAAACTTGCTTATCCATTAATCAAGATACGCATAATCTTGCTCTCCTGCTAATCAAGAATCGTTATAATCTTGATTAGCAGGAGAGCAAGATTGGAGAATTATGGCATTCAACGACTTGGTGGCTCAAAAAATAAAGGACTTTGAGCAACAGGGGATTCCGCAGGTCTTTGAGCGCGACCTTGATCTGGGCAACCCGCAGGAGCCAAAGCGCGACAACATCGTATATGTGATTGTGGGCGCCCGTCGTTGTGGAAAGACGTATCGCCTGTATCAGGAGATACGGCGGCTTCAGGGCCAAGGCGTCGAGCTTGACCGGATGCTATATTTCAATTTTGAGGATGAGCGCTTGCGTCCGTATGAGCCATCGCTACTAGCGGACGTGCTCGATACATTCTATGCACTATATCCTGCTGCTCGAGGCGAGGGCGCCTACCTTTTCTTTGACGAGATCCAGGAAATACCCGAATGGGGTGCGTTTCTGCGACGCGTGGTCGATACGGAGAAGGCGACCGTTTACGTGACGGGATCTTCTTCTAAGATGCTGTCCTCAGAACTTAAGAGCGAGTTCAGGGGCCGTTCTCTTGTGCGAGAGCTTTTTCCGTTGAGTTTTTCGGAATACGTCCGATATAAGACGGGGAGCGTTCCTGAGTCGAACGCACCCTTCTCCTCGAGCGATGCAGCGTTGCTCCGACACCATCTGGTCGGATATCTCGAGCGAGGGGGATTCATCGCGACACTTGAGCAGACGCCCGCAGACGCGATTCAGCTGCTACAGGAATATGCGTCGCGAACGGTCGCCATGGACGTCGTTGAACGTTACGACGTCAAGAACCCCCGTTTGGCCTCGCTGTTTCTGGCGCGGTGCATGGCATCTTCGGGACGAGAGCTGTCAGTGAACAAAGTGTACAACGAGTTCAAGAGCAGACAGATATCCGTCAGTCGAAATACGCTCAGCGACTTACTTGAGTATTACGAGGACGCCTACCTGCTGTTTTCGGTGCCGGAGTTCACGCGTTCGCTTGCAAATAATACGCGGTCTGCGTCTAAGGTCTACGCCGTCGATCCTGCGATGTTCGGAGCGTTCTCCCCCGCATCGGCATTGGATCATGGTCAGAGGCTCGAGACCGCGGTGTTCAATGCGCTCAGAAGAAGGACCCCCGCCGTGCGGCCCGGTTCGGTTTGCCGCCTGCTGATTAAAGATAAGAATAAAAGCCATGAGGTGGACTTTGTGGCTGGGGATGCACTGCTCATGCAGGCTTACGGCCTGATTCAGGTAAGTGTGGATATGACAAGCGAGAAAACGCGCGAGCGCGAAATTGCCGCGCTCGATGCCGCGATGGCCCAGTTTGATCTTGGCGAGTCGGTAATCGTTACCATGGATGAGCAGGCCGATATTCCATGCAAACACGGCGTGGTACATGCTGTGCCCGCATGGAAGTGGCTCCTTTCCTAATCGTCTATGGATTTGCGAGGCCAGGACTCAGGTGTCATGGTCCGCTAATCCTGGGCCTTGATGCTCGGCAGGAGAATCTGGGCGAGGTAGTCGGTCTCGAGTTTGGTCGCAGCGTCGGCCTTGCCGTCTTTGCCGACCAGTACGTTCTTGATCTGGCTATAGGTGTAGCGGTTGCCGGTCGTGAGCTCGACAAGCTCAATGGCCGAGTCCATAGGGTAGGTCGACACGGGATTCTGCGTCCGTCCGTTGATGGTCTGGGGCACCACGTACGGATAGACGGGACCGCTGGCGTAGACGGTATAACCGTTGCCTAGGTTGGCCGCACCCAAAACCGTATCGCCCTCATCGGGCGTAAAGCTCTCGCCCTCGCGCACTGCGACGAGCGTCACGATCGGTGTATCGCTGTCGCCGGCAAGATAGATGCATAGCGTGCTGCCATTTTGCCAAGTCTCGACCTTGCCGTACCACTCGACGGGGATATCGAGCTGGTAGAGGTCGGTTGCCTTGTGGCGGGCGTCGGCATCACGGGCCGCCTGTGCCTTTTGCGCGCTCACGGCATTGACGGCGGCGTCGCGCCGCGCGGTTGCCGCCTGCTGGAGCACCTTGGCGGTGGCGGCGGAGCTCGCGCCTCCCTCCTCGGCATATTTGGCGGCGGCATCGATCTGGTCGTCAGTCACCGTGTCGGCCGAAGGCGCCTTGAGCTTAAAGGCGGCCTGGCTGCTTAGGTCCTGTCCGTCGCTCTTGATCGTGACCTGAGCCTTGGTGGTCGGGACGGTATAGATGGTGCCGTCGGCCGCGATGGGAGAGGCAGCGATGGAGAGCGTGTAATCGCCGGGCAGCAGTTTGATGCCGCGGCCGTGCTCGTCAACATAGAGCGTTTCGCTCACGGATGAGCCATCAGCGTCCTGACCGCTCACCTGTACGGGAATCTTAGAGCTGGTGGAACAGTCGAGGCCCGCGGCATGCACGCCAATCTGCACCGACATCATCGTGTGGGCATTGGCGGCGACAGCGGCAGCCTGCTCTTGCTGATATCCGTTCCAGGCAGCATAGCCTGCACCGCCGGCGACGAGCGCGGCGGCCACGATACCGGCGACCATCAGATTGCGGCGCTTGGGCGACATCTTGCGATGACGAACCTCGGCCTCGCGTGCCGAGGGAACGGACGGTAGGGGAATATCGCCCATGGCGATGGTCTCGTCCACGGCTGGTGCGGAACCCAGGCCAGGAAGCTCGCGGGTCAGCGAATCCTCGGCCGGCAAGCTGTCGAGCAAGACGGTTTCCTCGCCCGTGTCGGATTCGGGCTGATTGCCGGCCTTGCTTTCGGTGTCTTCGTGACCTGCCTCGTCTTCGGTGGGCGCGGCGCCATCGTCTTTTGCATCCTGATCATCGAGCTGCGCCTCGATTTCCGGCTCATGCTGCACATCAACGCTCGAATCGTCAAACGTAATCTCGGCCAGCGCGATCTGGTCTAGACTCTCCAGGGCCTCGGCACACGCTTCTGCATCTTGGACCGCATCCTCTTGGCCCATCGTCTCATCTTTCATATATCCCCCAAGCTCAATATCGGGACAACAATGTACCCAAAAACGGGGCTCCATAGAGCCGCCGCATGATTTGAAATCCGATTTTATATATGCGCGTGTTTTTGAATAGATGAATAGAGGCGCAACGACAAAAAGCCCCCGGAAAGCGAGCGAAACGCTTTTCGGGGGCTCTGCGAGACATTGGATTGAAAGGCCTGGTGAGCGGGCCTATGCCCAAGTGCCAACAGCGGCCAACATGTTACTCGGCGTGCGCGTAATCAACCTTGGCGCGGCGAGCGGTAGCCTTCTCCCAATCGCTGGTGCCCTCAAAGACATCCTGCTTGTAGGGATTGCGGCCGAGCTTCTTGGCGCGGTAGGCGATGTAGATGATCGCGGCGATGTTGGCGATCAACGCAGCGACCGAGACCGCGGTAGCGGCGCCGGGGTCAAGCGTGGAGTGCGTCACAAAGATGGACTCCTCCTGGAAGTACGGGAACACCTGGGCAAACATGCACCAAATGGCCAGCGTAAAGGCACGGTTCTGGATCCAGCCGCCCTTGTTCCAGATAAAGGCGGCGACGGTGGGCGCCAGCAGCAGCGCAAAGCCGCAGAACCAGGAGTGGGTGGGCAGGCAGTTGTAGGTGTAGCAGAAGTTCCAGATGTCGTAGGCGATGATGTAGACCCAGGTCATGTCGGGCCACAGCATGTCGGTCTTGTCCTCGGAGGCGTAGACGCTCCACCAACCGGTCATGCAGAAGATGTTGATGATGCCCGCGATGCCGTTGAACACGTTGTTCCAGCCGGCAAGCTGCGTGGCGCCCTCGGAGGTGACCCAAGTGGACTGGCCCAGGACAAAGAAGTGATAGGCGCTCTCAAAGTCGGACACGACGGCAATCATGATGTTGATGGCGACGATCACAAACGGCCACGCGCGGAACCAATGCGCCTTGCCGATCTTGCCCCACTGGTACTTAATGGCAATGAAGCCCCAGCAACCGGCCAGCGCCGCGTATACCTTGGCGTAGTGGAACCAGCTGTTCTGGTACACATGGGTGGGGTTGGTGAGCGCCCACTCGGCACCCTGCGAGACGCCGATGGCGATAGCGACGCAGTAGATGGTCATGGCCAGCGGAGCCACGCCAAAGATGATTGCCGCGCCCAGCTTGGTGCGGCGGCCGACCTCGTTGAGCACGATCAGGCCAATAAAGACCATGGCCCAGCCGGCCCAGTGGATAAGGGTATCGCTACCCCAAACATCGAACAGCATGCTGCTCTCCTTTCACACGCCCGCGGCCCCTCTTCCGATCGCGGGCAGTTTGGCCAAATGTCGTCAGTTCTGGGGCTTGCGCTCCGGATACTTGGCGGTGTAGCCCTCGATGTGGAGTGTCGAGGCGATGATTTCCTTGACCGTCTCGTCGGGCACATCGGGGTGCGTGCGGATATACATCAAAAGACCCATGATGAGGGTGTAGAACGTCTCGTAGACATGGTCGATGCGTAGCTCATGATGGGCGACAAAATCCACCACGGTGGTATCGCAGATATACTGCGCCACGCGCTGGACCACGTTGTGCAAAAAGCCGCCGTAGAGCGCGCCGCTGCTCGAGGTGAGCGTACTCGGCAGCTCGTGGCCGCTGGCGACCAGACGCTTAAAGAGTGGGGCGACGGTGTCGAGCGCGCCCTCGATATCACCAACGGTGCGGCCGGCATTCCACTGCTCGAGCTCGGAGATAAAACCGTCGATTGCCTCGTCCATGACGGCGGTGACGGCGGCGTCCATGTCGGCGAAGTAGTGGTAGAACAGCGAGCGCGTGCAGCCGGCTCGCTTGGTCACGGCCGATACCGATAGGTGGGACACGCCCAGCTCGGAGCTTACGGTGCGCACGGCATCGAGAATCTCGCGACGGCGTTCGTCGCCCGTCAGGCGCTTTGCCGCGCTATCGGATGCGGGGACGGCATCGACCACAGAGATATCCGCTGTGTTGTTGCCCATGTTTTGCCGCCTTTCATCCTCTTTTGCCTGACCGTTCGCCTAACAGTCTTGAATATTGTTGACGGTTCGTCAATACTATTTTTGACACAATGTCAACAATGGCGGGTGAACGGCATGGGGGCATGCTCGGCCTGCAAAAAAAGAGGGGCGCTGCGGTCTCGCCGGGCTGCGGCAAGAGAAGGGATAACCATGATTCTCAACGGACCGGGGATTAGCTATACCGAGCCCGATATCGGCGCGGAGTTCGTGCCGCCGATACCGGAGCATCCGCGCGAGGCCATCGTCAAACTGTGTGAGCACTGCACCAACCGCCTGTTGCACCGCGACGAGCTGCTGGGCTACGAGTACTGGTCGTTTGCCGAGGCCGCAACCGACGAGCAGGCCGAAGTGCTCTGCAAGATGAAGATGCGCCGTCCCTATACGCTGCCCGAGATGGTCAAGCTCACCGGCATGCCCGAGGCCGATATCGAGAAGATGCTCGACGACATGAGCTACACGGGTCTGCTCGAGTACAACTGGGAAAACCCCGAGCGCGCCAAGCAGTGGGTGCTGCCCATGCTGGTGCCGGGTTCCGCCGAGTTCCTCAACATGCGCGTGAGCCAGCTCGAGGAGCATCCGGTCTATGCCAAGTTCTTTGAGCAGGCGTCCAAGGGACCGCTGTCCAAGGCCACGCCGATGGTGCCGCCCGGCGGTGCCGGCATCGGCATGCATGTCATTCCGGTCGAGAAGGCCATCGATGCCGCGAGTACCTCGGTGCCGATCGAGCATATCGAGCACTGGCTCGACAAATACGAGGGTAAGTATGCCGCCAGCACCTGCAGCTGCCGCGCGAGCCGTCGCGTGATGGGCGAGGGCTGCGCCGACGACCCGGCCGACTGGTGCATTGCCGTGGGCGATATGGCCGACTACGTGGTCGAGACCGACCGCGGCCATTATGTGACGCGCGAGGAAGTCTACGACATTTTGCGCCAGGCCGAGGACAACGGCTTTGTGCACCAGATCACCAATATCGACGGCGAGAACAAGATCTTTGCCATCTGCAACTGCAACGTCAACGTGTGCTATGCCCTGCGCACCTCGCAGCTGTTCAACACGCCCAATCTGTCGCGCTCGGCCTATGTCGCCAAGGTCGAGAAGGATAAGTGCGTGGCCTGCGGTCGCTGCGTTGAGGTGTGCCCTGCCGGTGCCGCTAAGCTCGGCCAGAAGCTCTGCAGCAAAAAGGCCGGCGGACAGGTGCCCGAGTATCCGCGCCAGGAGCTGCCCGATGCCACCAAGTGGGACCACACCAAGTGGTCGCCCAACTACCGCAACGATAACCGTATCGAGACGCACGAGTCCGGCACCGCGCCCTGCAAGACGGCTTGCCCCGCGCACGTTGCCGTTCAGGGCTACTTAAAGCTCGCGGCGCAGGGCCGCTATGACGAGGCGCTGGCGCTCATCAAGCGCGAGAACCCGCTGCCCGCTATCTGCGGCCGCGTGTGCAACCGCCGCTGCGAGGATGCCTGCACCCGTGGTCGCGTGGATGCCGCCGTGGCTATCGACGAGGTCAAGAAGTTCATCGCCCAGCGCGATCTTGATGCCGCGACCCGCTATGTCCCGCCCGTGGTGACCCCGACGCGTGCCGGCGGCTTCGATCAGAAGATCGCCATCATCGGTGCCGGCCCGGCCGGTCTGTCCTGCGCTTTCTATCTGGCCGAGAAGGGCTACAAGCCCGTCGTGTTCGAGAAAAACGAGCGCCCGGGCGGCATGCTCACTTACGGTATTCCCAGCTTTAAGCTGCAGAAGGATGTTATCGAGGCCGAGGTCGAGGTCATTCGCCTGATGGGTGCCGAGTTCCGCTATGGCGTGGAAGTCGGTCGCGATGTGACGCTCGACGAGCTGCGCGAGCAGGGCTTTAAGGCCTTTTATGTTGCCATCGGCTGCCAGGGCGGCCGCCTCGCCGGTATTCCGGGCGAGGATGCCGAGGACGTGACCGTGGCCGTCGACTTCTTGCGCGAGGTCAACAGCGGCAAGATTGACGCGCTGCCCGGCCGCACCATCGTGGTGGGCGGCGGCAACGTGGCTATCGACGTCGCGCGCAACGCCTGCCGTCTGGGTTCCGAGCACGTTGAGATGTTCTGCCTGGAGAGCGAGGCCCAGATGCCCGCCAGCGAGGAGGAGCGTCGCGAGGCCGTTGAGGACGGCGCTCACATCAGCTGCGGCTGGGGCCCCAAGGAGATTCACCTGGACGATGCGGGTCGTGTGTGCGGCATCACCTTCAAGCGCTGCACGCGTGTCTTTGACGACGAGGGCCGTTTTGCGCCCGAGTACGACGAGAACGATCTGCGCCGTGTCGATGCCGACCGTGTCGTCATGTCGATTGGCCAGTCCATTGTGTGGGGCGACCTGCTGGCTGGCTCCAAGGTGGAGCTCGGCCGCGGCCAGGGTGCCCTTGCCGATCCCCAGACTTACCAGACCGCCGAACCCGACATCTTTGTGGGCGGCGACGTCTACACCGGCCCCAGCTTTGCTATCGACGCTATCGCGGCCGGTCATGAGGCCGCGGTGTCCATCCATCGCTTTGTGCAGCCGGGCTCCACGCTCACCATCGGCCGCAACCAGCGCCGCTACACCGCGCTTGACCGCGACGATGTTGTGATTGAGAGCTATGACAACGCAAGCCGCGAGGTGGCACGTGTCGACCGCGAGCGCGAGAAGGCTGCGCCCTTTAGCGAGTACGTCGAGACCTTTACCGAGGAGCAGGTGCGCGCCGAGACCGCTCGCTGCCTGGGCTGCGGTGCCTCGATCGCCGACCCCAACAAGTGCATCGGCTGCGGCCTGTGCACCACCAAGTGCGCGTTTGACGCCATCCATCTGGATCGCGACCGCCCCGAGTGCTCCACGATGGTCAAATACGAGCAAAAGCTCCCGAGCCTCGGCAAGTACGCTTTGAAGCGCGCGATCAAAATCAAATTTGGGAAGAAATAAAAAACGCAACAAACAAGAGAACGGCGTAGAGAACGGTTGGACAGCGAGCGAGTCCCAGGCGTGGCGAGGTGCCTTGAAAGAGGAGGGCATAGGGCTTTTGCCCATGCCCGACGATTGAAAGGCAGATCGTCCGTCTGGGGCTCGCGCAGCGTCAAGTCGACCGCCGTTCGTTAGAACGGCGGAAGAAAAAGTGCATGAATTAGGAATCGTCTATCACATCATTCGCGATGTCGAGAATGTGGCGCGCGCCAATGGCGTGAGTCGCGTTTCGAGCGTGACGCTGCTCCTGGGCGAGGTCTCGGGCGTCGTTCCCGATCTGCTGCTTGATGCTTGGCGCTGGGCGGCAGATAAAAAGCCTATCACGCAGGGCGCGGAGCTTATTGTGGAGCCTGTCGAGGCCGTGACGCATTGCGAGGCGTGCGGCTGCGACTACGCGACGGTCGAGCACGGCAAGACCTGCCCCCATTGCGGTAGCGGCGAGACCTATCTGCTGCAGGGCCAGGAGGTCATGATCAAGCAGATCGAGACCCCCGACGAGGACCCGGCAGACACTGCTCCTGGCGACCTCTCCGACGCCCCCGATGCCGTCGACGCCGCCAACCCCCTCCATATCGCCTAACTTAGACATTGGGGACGTTCTTAAACGACTAGTCGTAAAAGAACGTCCCCAATGACTAGTCATTTAGAAACGTCCATTACAGTCGAAATTGTCAGCCCGGGACCGTCTCGGGCTA